>JACDFX010000031.1 GCA_013815575.1 Rubrobacter sp. | reverse complement strand
ACGCGCCCGTGGTGCATACGACGAGTGGTCTTCCGGCGGGGCGAGCAAGGTTGTTGGCCGCCTCCCCCGCCGGGAGGCTGTATACTCCGGGCGCTGTGAGTATGCGACGCACATATCTGATCTTACTGGCGATACTCGTGACCCTCTTCGTGGCCCTATACCCCTACCTGGGGGCGATGAAGATGTGCTACTCGGACGAGTGCCCGTATGCCGCGCAGACCTCGACGCAGTCCTCTGTGGGCTCTGCCGGTTTCGCTGGGCTGTGCCTGCTGGGCGTCGTGCTCGCTGTATCTTCCGTTGGAATCCTTGCCTTCGCGATGCTCCGAGGAACTCGCCTCGACGAAGGTTCGCGCCCCGCGCGGTTCTTCCTTTCGCCGGATCCACCTCCTCCCCAGTTTTGCTGAGTCGATAGACAGCCATCCTTAGCCCCTCGCAGGCGATCTCTGTTGCCGCGCGTGGCTATTAGAACTGTCCCTTCCCGGGTGATGGTGTTTGGCTGGCTGTCGGCATGACTGATGACAGACATCTTGGGACCATCCTGGAGGAAGGAGACCAAAAAGATGAAGAGGAGCCGGCTAGGCTGGATAACGCTTTGCGTGCTGGTGGCGGGGCTCGGGATCTACGCACTCGCTCCCGGCGTGATGTCGGAGGTGCTTCCGTACGCGCTGCTTGCGGCCTGCCCGATCTCCATGCTGCTGATGATGAAATCCATGCATGGGGAGCAGGGCACCCCGCACGAAAGCGAGAACGCTCCGACACCGGAGGGAAGGCTCACGCTGCTAAAGGCGCAGCATGCCGCCCTGGACGAGAAGATCGGGGCGTTGGAGCGGAACGAGGAACAGCAACCCCACAGAGAAAGTAGAGCAAGGAGATCATGAGCAAGGTGACGAACAAGACGAGCAAGACGCAGGCGTCGCTGCTGCTGTGGGGCGCAGTGGCGGTGTTCGCCTTCGCGGTGCTGGCGGCCGCAGTCTTCCTGTCTGTCGGCTCCGGCGAACGGTCGTCCGGGACCGGCGCGGGCGAGCGGCCGGTCGTGGGCGGCGACCTCCATGCGATTGCGGTCGACTCGAAGAACCCCGACCGCGTGATGGTCGGTGGGCACGAGGGCGCGGCCATCAGCGAGGACGGCGGAAAGACGTGGGAGCAGGTGCCCGACCTTGAAGGGGCGGACCCGATGGGATGGGCCATCGACCCGACCGACCCACAGAGGATGTACGCTGGGGGCCACCCTGGGTTCTACCGCTCGGAGGACGGCGGCGAGACCTGGAGCCAGGACAACTCGGGCCTGCCCGCTACGGACGTTCACGGCCTCGGCATGGACCCGCAGAACCCGGACACCCTCTACGCCTCCATCATGGGCGCGGGTCTCTACCGCAGCACCGAGGCCGGCGGGAGCTGGAAGCCCGTGAACGCCGAGGTGGGCACAATGGGGCCGATCCTTGTCGATCCCCGCGATTCCGAGACCCTGTACGTGGCCGGGACGGAGGGCGGCTTTTTCCGGAGCGAGGACGGCGGCAAGGACTGGAGTGAGCTCGGGTCCATTCCGGGCGGCACGACGATGTGGGTCTCCCAGAGCCTCGAAGATCCAGATACCCTCTACGCCGCGAACGGCGGGGTCGCCAGGAGCACCGACGGCGGCGAGAGCTGGCAACCGATGGATGCTGGGCTGCCCGAGGGCGTCTCGACGGTGTCCGTAGCTTCCAATGACGGGCGGGTCGTCTACGCTGGTGTGCTCGATGGGACGGAGGTCCGCGTGTACCGTAGCGAGGACGGCGGCGAGAGCTGGGAGGCCCGAAACGGGTGAGCGCGGACGGTCGGCGGATGGCCTCGGATCCATAAAGGGTCGGGGGCGGGGAGTAGACCCCGAGGTATGCAAGGCTAATCCAGGGGATGTCCCCACAAGAACAAACTTCGAGAATGGAGCGTGCGCAGTATGAATATGAACATGGACAACATGATCCCCGGGTGGTTGACGGCGGTCTCCTGGGTCTTCGTGGGCCTCGCGCTCTTGTGCGCGGCAGCGATCCTCTACGACGTCTACGGACGCGGTTACCGTCAACGCACGAGCGTTATGAGCGTGGTGTGGCCCATAACCGCCCTCTACTTCGGGCCGCTCGCGCTCCCGGCCTACTACCGCTGGGGCCGCCCGCGCAGCGAGAAATGGCAGAAGGAGCATGGCTCCGCTCCCGAGAAGAGCCTCCCCGTTGCGGCCGCGACCGGCGGGACCCCCGGCGGCGCCGCCTCGGCCATAGGCCACGTCCTCGGCGTGCCGCTGGTCGTCTTCTTGGGCCTGACAATCGCCGGCCAGGCCCTCTGGGTGATGATCCTGTTCATCGCCATCATCGCCACCGTGCTCCTGTTCCTCTTCGAGTACTTCTTCTCAACTGTGCCGACCCGCGGCCTTTCCAGGGGCAAGGGGCTCGGGGTGGCCCTGCTGATAGCCCTGGTGACGGTCCTCGCCTTCGACGTCGGCATGGGCGGCTGGATGCTGGTCATGCACTTCTTGCTCTTTATGCCCCCTCTCACCGACGTGACCTTCCTGTTCCTCATGCAGGTAGGGTTGATCCTGGGGTTCTTGACCGGCTACCCGGCGGTGTTGTGGCTCGTCCGGCGGGGCGTCAAGACGACCGCGTGAGCGCGACGCCGGAGGTCCATCCTTACGGCCGCGAGGCCCGCAACCGAAGAGCAACCTCTGGGAGAGGAGATAGAGCATGATCCACGCGCAACGGATGATCGAGTCCCACCCGAGTCCCGCCCCGGTGGACGCGGCGATGCTGGCGGAGTGCGTAGAGGCCTGCTTTGACTGTGCCCGAACCTGCACCGCCTGCGCGGACGCCTGCCTCGGTGAGCAGCACCCCAACCACCTGGCCCGCTGCACAAGGCTCGACCTGGACTGCGCCGATCTGTGCGGGGCCACCGGCAGGATCCTCTCGCGCCAGACGGCCTTCGAGCCGGAGACGGCCCGGGCCGTCCTTCTGGCCTGCGCGCGGGCGTGTCGCGCGTGCGGCGACGAGTGCGAGCAACACGCCCGAGACATGAGCATGGAGCACTGCCGCCTGTGCGCCGAGGTCTGTCGCCGCTGCGAGGCGGCCTGCAACAACCTTCTCTCCGCGATGGGCTCGTAGGGCACGCCTCTTGGGTCTGGATCTCCCGGTAGCGGCAAGGACGGGCGGCAGCTACGCTTCCTCGAGCACGTGAAGATGGAGCACAGGCCCATCTGGTGGCCCCAAGAGAAGGCAGTGCCCCTTTGACGTGTGCCGCCGATGGTTGCCACCTGGCCCTGAATACCCCGGCACCGGCTAACCAGGACGCCGACAGGTGAGCCAGGTGAAGCTAGACGCCCGGATCGTCGGACGGGTCCGGCTCGCGGTGGTGCTGGGGGCAGGGGTGGCGTTTGGGCTTGCCTATCTCCTATCTGCGGGGTTCCGCTCGGAGGTCAACCGCGCCGCGGCCATCCTGGGCCGGGGCGACGTGGCGGTCCTGAAGGATTACATCCTCTCGTTCGGGGCCTGGGCGCCGGTGGTGTCGGGCCTGCTGATGATCCTCCAGGCCCTCTTGGCTCCCCTTCCGGCCTTCCTGATAACCTTCGCCAACGGCCTCGCCTTCGGGGCCCTCTGGGGAGGGCTGTTGAGCCTGGTTAGCGCGTCGTTGGCGGCGGCGATAGCGTTCTGGATCTCAAGGGCCCTCGGGCGGGGGCCGGTCGAGGCGTTGGTGGGGAAGACGGGGCTCGAATCCGCCGACCGATGGTTCGCCCGCTGGGGACATTACGCGGTCCTCGCCGCCCGGCTCGTGCCCATCCTCTCCTTCGACGTGATCTCCTTCGCGGCCGGGCTCACCCGGATGGGCTTCTGGGGGTTCCTCGTGGCCACGACCGTCGGGGCCGCCCCGGCGACCTTCGTCTACGCCTACCTCGGCGGGCGGGCGCCCCAGTACGTCCAAGTCTTGCTGGTGGCGTTCGGGATCGTGATCGCCGTAGCGGTCGTGGCCGCTATCGTCCAGCGCTGGAGGCGGGGCAAGCCCGTACCGTAGCATCCTCCGTCTCGAGGTGGGTCGCAGGAGGAAGGGAGGCGAGGTTTGCAAGTGTAGCGCCCCACTTGGGCGCGCCGGGATCACACCCGGCGCAAACTTGACCTCAACGGTTATCTGAATTGAACGCTGGAGCGAAACTCGGGTGCGCTTACGGTACGACCGTAACCGTCTGACCCTCCACGACTTCACCGATCACCGCGGCGAGCGTGGCGTGTTTCTCCAGGGCACGCACGAACGCCGAAGCCTGCTGCTCGGGCACGGCCACGAGAAGGCCGCCGCTCGTCTGCGGGTCGTACAGGGGCAGCAGGTCTTCCGGGCCGACCCCGTCCGGGGTTACTTTGTCGCCGAGGTACTCCCGGTTGTTCTTGAGGCCGCCGGGGTAACACCCATTCGCGGCGAGGGAGAGGGACCGTTCCCAGACCGGCACCCCGCTCCGGCGCACCACCGCCCCGAGCCCCGACGCCTCCAGCATCTCGGAGAGGTGGCCCAGAAAGCCGTAGCCCGTGACGTCGGTCGCGGCCGAGACCTCGACCTCGCGCAGCGCGGCGCGACCGCCCTTGTTTAGGGTCGCCGCCACCTCGACGGCGTCCTCTATCTCGGATTCGGATACGAGGTCGCGCTTGAGGGCCGTGGTCAGGATGCCGAAGCCAAGCGGTTTGGTCAGGACCAGCGCGTCGCCCGCCTTTGCCCCGGCGTTGCGCACGACCCGGTCCTCCTCGACGAAGCCCGTTACGGAGAGGCCGTACTTGGGCTCATCGTCCTGCACGGAGTGGCCGCCGCAGAGCTTCGCGCCGGACTCCTCGATCTTGGATTGTCCGCCGGCCAGGATCTCGCGCAGAATGCCGAGGTCCAGCTTTTCTGGGAAGCCGACCAGGTTCATCGCCGTCAGGGGCTCGCCGCCCATCGCGTAGACGTCCGAGAGGGAGTTGGCGGCGGCGATTTGGCCAAACCTGTAAGGGTCGTCCACGATCGGCGGGAAGAAGTCAACCGACTGCAACAGCAGGCCGCCGCCGAACGGGATGTACCCCGCGTCGTCGCGGGTCTCCATGCTGCTCACGAAGCTGTCCCCCGAGGGCGAGCCCGGCGTTAGTGAGAGAAGCACCTGCTCCAGGACCCCTGGAGCGAACTTGGAGCCTCAGCCGGCTTTCTGCGAGTATTTCGTCATCCTTATGCGCGTTTTTTCGTCCATGGCGTGAGTATAACCCCATCACCCTGCGTCTGTTCCTGGCCGTCCGGGGAGCCCCCGGCGACTTCTTCGATCAGGCCGCCCAGCGCCCCGCGCTCGCGCTCGGGCAGGGTCAGGGGGCGGCGGGCGGCGCACCGCGCCTCCAGCGACTCGTGGAACGCGGCGTCGGATTCGGTTTGTTCCAGCAGCAGCGCCAGGGCTTCTTCATCCCCGACCGGGTAGTAACCGGGATAGTCTTCGCCCAGCATCCCGACGTTGCCGGCTATGCGGGAGGCGATCACGGGCACCCCGGCGGCCAGCGCCTCGGCGACCGCGTTGGCCCCACCCTCCATCACCGAAGTCTGAACCAGCAGCCGCGCCCGCGACAGCAGCCGTCGCACCCGCCACCGGGGCACCTCTCCGAGCCAGCGGTAGCGGGGTTCGGCCGACGCGAGCGCCCTGGCCCGTTCGGCGAACCTCTCGTTTTGGGCTTTCCCGGCGTGAGTAATCCGGACGCGCGAGGCTGGCGGCAGCAACCGGGCGGCCAGGGCGCAGCGGAAGGGGTCTTTCTCGGCGCGCAGGTTGCCAACCACGCATACGTCGAAAAAGGTCTTCGCCTGGGGCTGGGGGCGGATGGGCTCGGCCGACTGGTAGATCACCCGCGCCTTCTCGCGGTGCCGCGGTTCGAGTTCCGCCAGACCGGCCTCCTGCAGCACGACCACCCGCGTAGCCAGCCTCAGAGAAT
This sequence comes from Rubrobacter sp., assembly GCA_013815575.1. Taxonomy (GTDB): domain Bacteria; phylum Actinomycetota; class Rubrobacteria; order Rubrobacterales; family Rubrobacteraceae; genus Rubrobacter_D. Next base: position 2,988 of record JACDFX010000031.1, on the reverse strand, counting down.
CCTGGGCGTCATCGTCGAACCGGATATCCCGGTAGAGGTCGGTCCCGGTGAGGACGGCGACGAGTGGGTGGCCGGGGTGGGCGGTAGCGTAGCGCTTTATGGAGGAGTGGCTCCGCCGGGTGTGGAGGGCGATCATCAGGTCAGAGCGCTCCCCGCCCCAGGCCTCTTCGACCAGCACCTCATGCCCCAACTCAATCAGGAAGCGCGCCCAGCGGTCGGCTGTGGCCCTGTTGCCGCTGCGCGACCTCGCCCCGGCCGGCGTAACGAGGCTGATCTTCATGCTGCGTATCCCTGCTTCATCGATACGCATTTATACAGCCTTTCGCGGCACACTACACCTTCCGGACTACCCGCGCGACGGTTTGCGCTAACATTCGCTGCAAAGGTCAGACGAAGGGATTTTATGCAGAGCGCACAGGAACAGATCGAGCGGCTCACGGAGATGCTGGTCGACAGCCGGAGGCGTACCCTGGAGTTGGGGAGCGACCTCTCAGACGAGCAGATGATGGGGCCCCAGCTCCGCATCGTCAACCCGCCGCTGTGGGAGATCGGGCACCTCGCCTGGTTCCAGGAACGCTGGAACCTGCGCCGCATCACAGACGAAGAGTTCGCCCTCTCCAACATCCTGGAGCGCGGCGACGAGCTCTACGACTCCATGGAGGTGGCCCACGACACCCGCTGGGACTTACCGCTACTCTCCCACGAGGAGACCCTCTCCTACATGCAGCGGGTCCTGGACGAAACCCTGCACAAGCTCCATACCGAGGGCCCGACCCCCGAGGCTGACTACTTCGCGCGCCTCGCCGCCTTCCACGAGGACATGCACGGCGAGGCGTTCACCTACACCCGCCAGACGCACGGCCTCCCGGCGCCCCGGATCTCCGATTACGACCCCGCGATACTGGATGCCCAACCCCGCGGCCCGCTGGAAGGCGACGCGGAGGTACCGGGTGGCGAGTTTCTGCTGGGGGCCACCAAAGGCATGGGCTTCGTCTTCGACAACGAGAAGTGGGCGCACCCCGTAGAGGTCTCCCCGTTCGAGATCTCCCGCGCCCCGGTCACAAACGAACAATTCAGGTCCTTCGTGGAGGACGGCGCTTACGGGAGGCATGAACTCTGGAGTGAAGGGGGTCGGCAATGGTTGGACGAGACGGGAGCCGAGCATCCCGCCTACTGGTCGCGGGCCGGCGACGGGTGGCACCAGAGGCACTTTGCTAGAACGGTTTCTCTGGACCCCCACGCGCCGGTTATCCACGTCAGCTGGTACGAGGCCGAGGCCTACTGCCGGTGGGCCGGACGCCGCCTGCCCACCGAGGCCGAGTGGGAGATGGCCGCCTCAGCCGAGCCGGACGCTGCGGGCACTACCGGACGCAAGCGCCTCTACCCGTGGGGAGAGGCGCAGCCGAATCCACGCCTCGCCAACCTGGACGGCCGCCTGCTCGGGCCGGTGGACGTAGCCGCCTTCCCCGAGGGAGACAGCGCCTTCGGCTGCAGGCAGATGATGGGCAACGTCTGGGAGTGGTGTGCCGACGATTTCGGGCCTTACCCTGGCTTCGTCCGCGACCCCTACAAGGAGTACTCGGAGCCCTGGTTCGGCGAGCAAAAGGTGCAGCGCGGGGGCTCGTGGGCGACACGAAGCCGCATGCTCCGCAACACCTGGCGCAACTTCGCCCTACCCGACCGGCGGGACCTCTTCGTGGGTTTTCGGACGTGCGCCCTCAAATAACCCGGCACCGCTGCTACGACTCGGGTCAGTTGGCCCGGGCCTCTACGAACGGATACCCAGCGCGCCCTCGCACCTTCTCAGAACGTCACTTTCGGCGGCGTAGTGCTCGTAGGTGACGGGGACGAAGCGCTCCAGGCCGAAGTCTGCGAGGGCTGGCGCTACGGGGGAGTCTTCGCCGATGGCCAGCAGGGCCGCCCGCAGACCTTCGACCAGGTTCGGGTGGAGGTTAGAGCGGAGTACGACCGGTTGGATCGGGAACGGTCCCCAGGTTTCGATTACCCGCAGCCGCTCCCTGAGGTCCGGGGTGGATCGGAGCTTTATGCGCAGGACGTTTGAATCTATGATCGCCGCGTCCACCTCGCCACGAACAACCATCTCCATGGATCTCAGGTGGGATCCGGAGCAGTACGTTCGGCTGAAAAACCCAACATCCTCTCCTAGCTCCGCCAGCTTCTTCAGAAGGTTGTAGTAGCCACTCAGGGAGCACGGGTCGTTGTAGGCCCACGAGCGGCCCCGAAGGTCGAGAAGCGACCTGGCAGGGTCTTCGCGGCGCACTACGAGCTCGGAGAAGTAGACCGGCTCACCCGGCGCCCGGCCGTCCCGGAACACCGGCGCTGCGGGGAGCAACTCTACCGGCGGGTCCTCCGGTTCGCGCAGCCAGAAGAATGACGGGGCGCACATGAACCCGACGTCGGCCTCGCCCCTGGAGAAGGGGTCATCCGTCCCCCTCATCGGCCCCGATACCCGAGTCTCAACCGAGAGCGAGGCCCGCTGCCCCAGCGCCTGGCGCACGTGCTCGACGACCGCCTCGAAGAACGCCCGGGGGATGCCGGGGGAGAGGTAGCTCACGAAGCGAAGCTCCTCGGGGTGGTCCATTCTCGAGGTACCGGCCGGCGGCCGGGGGCTAGTACGCAAGCCGGCGCCGGATCGCGGCCGAGAAACGGTCCACGAGCAGCACCACCACTATCGTCGCCCCGACCAGCGTGGCGACCTTCGGGTAGTCGAAGAGGTTCATGGAGATCAGGATCTGTTGCCCTATTCCCCCGGCCCCGACGAAGCCGAGTATCGTCGCCGAGCGGATGTTGCACTCCCACTGGTAGAGAGTGAGCGAGGCGAAGCCGTTCATCGACTGCGGCAGCCGCCCGAAGAGGAAGGCCTGAAAGTTGCTCGCGCCCGTCGCCGTGAGCGCCTGTACGGGCCGGGACGGGACGGCCTCCAACGTCTCGCTGTAGAGCTTGCCGAGCACGCCCGCGGAGTGGACC
>JACDFX010000335.1 GCA_013815575.1 Rubrobacter sp. | reverse complement strand
GATCTCCGCCGCCTCGGCGGCGGAGATCAGGCCTTCGGAGACGAGCGGGCTCAGGTTGGAGGCCCGCGCTATGACGGGGCCCGACCCCAGGTCGTGGTCGCCGTTCTCGTCCTTGGAGACGCCCGGCGTGTCGGTGGCGTGGGTGACGTCCACCGCGATGGCGGCGTGCGGGTCGAGGCCGAAGGCGGCACCACGCGCCCCGTACAGCCCGATCTCCTCCTGCACGCAAGCGACCGCCACGACCTCGGCGTTCACGGCTTCTTCCGAGAGGAGACGAAGCGCCTCCAGTACCACGAACGCGCCCATGCGATTGTCCACGGAGCGGGAGGCGATACGGCCGTTCGGCAGCTCGACGAGGTCCTGGTCCAGAACACCCGCGTCCCCGACGCGGACCCTCTCCTTCGCCTCGTCAGCGTCTTTGGCGCCTATGTCGATCCAGAGTCCTTTTATCTCGGAGACTTTCTTGCGCTCCTCGGCCTCCATGACGTGGATCGCCTTCTTGCCGATCACGCCTACGACCTCGCCGCCCCTCGTCTGCAGCCGCACGCGCTGGCCTACGAGAACCTGCGGGTCCCAGCCACCGACACCGGTGAACCGGATCAAGCCTTTATCGTCGATGTGCGTGACCATGAGCCCGATCTCGTCCACGTGCCCGGCGAGCATGACCCTCGGCCCACCACCGGCCCCTATCGTGGCGAGCGAGTTGCCCATACGGTCCCCCCGGACCTCGGCGAACTTCCGCGCCTCCTCCCGCCACACCTCGGCGGCGGCCCCCTCGTAGCCGCTGGGTCCCGGTGTCGAAAGCAGTCTCTTGAAGAACTCGTAGGATGCGTCTCTCATGCGGTCCTCTCTAGAAATGGTCTGGAAGCTCGATGCTGCCGGATACTCTATCAGCCGCGGGCCAGCCGGCACACGGTCTGGTTTGGATCCGCCCTTACGGCTGCGCGCCGGAGACCCGAAGCTCGATACGCCCGGTTCCGACCGGCCGGCGGTCCTTGCCGACCTCCCGGTAAGGCACGGAGACGTCGAACGGTTCGGTGAGCGGGAAGGGATCTAGAAAGACCAGGTTCTCGTTCTGCCACGAGAGCTCGTACCTCTTCCCATCGAGCTCGAAGCCGCCCGGCGTGGGAGGCGGAAAGCCCGTCTGCCCCGGCTCGTAGAGAAACAGGAACAGCGAGAGCCCGTCGCAGAGCCGCAAGAAGCGGAAGTTGCGCTCCAGGTTCTCCAACTCATCCCCGGACATCCCCTCCCGAAGACGCTCCTGCCGTGCCGCCTCCCCCTCCCGGAACTCGACCTCCACGGGGTCTTTCGACCCAAGCAAGAACCGGGCGTAGTGCATGCTGCAGAGGCAGGCCGCGTAATCGTCGTGGGCCTCCACCAGGTCGATCCCCCGCCACTGCGCGGACAACTTCGGCCTCAGCGGATAATCTAGAAAAGAGAAAGGACGTCCCGTCTCCTCGTTCCAGAGCACCTCCTGGTCCGGTCCGCGCCAGGCAACGTCGTGATTCTCAACGGCATACAGCGTGGGCCCCAGAGGCGACGGCCCTTCCACCCACCGTCGGGCAAACTCCCCCGAGACCAGCGCGTGGTCGTGCTGATCGACAAGAACAAAAGATTCGGCCAACTCGCGAACGATCACGCAGAATAAGGTATCAGGTTTCGGGCCGCAGGTATCAGGAAAGGCCTGTTACCTGCGGCCGGAACTCGCGGACGCGCCTTTTGGCACGAGAAACGCGCCGGCTGAAACCTGAAATCCGAGACCTCTAACCTACCGGCCTGCGGTCGATGGCCTGCGGCGCCAAAAGCTCCGGGTCTTCGAGGAAGGCCTCCTGCACCCCTTCGAAGAAGTCGGCGGGGACGGTTACGAGGGAGAGGGCGAAGCCACCGACGAAGGCGCCCTGCCACTCCTCGGCGAGCCTCTCGGGGAGCCCGAGGCGGAGGATTTTTTTCTCGAGTTGCGGGCGGCGGTGGTAGAGAACGAGGCCTGCGACGGCCGCGACGGTCATCACACCCTGCACCACGAGCCCGGTAACCAGGTGGACCGCGCCCATCAGGACGCTCACGGCCGTTACGCCGAGGTAGGTGCTGAAGAGTTCGAACCACTGCGTTCGGGAGAGGCCGGACTCGACCGTCTCCGCGCGCGCCCCCGGGAGGGTAACGCCGACGAGCGGCGCGTCGCGCCGGCGGGTGAACACCAGGTGCGACTCGCCGGGAACGCCCAGGTCTTCGAGCCTCTCGTCGAGGGCCTTCAGGGAACGGGGGTCCGGGGCGACGGCCCCGATAGTGTAGTAACGCGGAACGGCCATGACGAATTTCTACCGTGCCGCCCTGACGGCGCCGGTAAGCCGGTTCACGCCAAGAGGCCTGCGACGAGGAGCACGAGGGCGGCGGTCACGATGCCGATGGCGACGCCGGCCAGCACGTCCACGGGGAAGTGGACGCCCAGGTAGACCCGGGAGAACACGACGAGAAAGCCGGCCAGCAGCAGGGCTGGGGCGAAGGCGGGGTAGACGACGGAGAGCGTCAGGGCGCCGGCCGCGGCCGTGGCGGAATGGCCCGAGGGGAAGGAACTCGAGGAGGGCGTCTTTATGAGGGGGGCTATCTCCGTGTCCCAGATAAAGGGACGGGCGCGGTCGAAGAGGTACTTCGCGCCCTCAGCGAGGGTCCAGGAGCCGGCGACGGCCGCCCAGGGGACGAGCAGGTTCAAGGGCCGGAGCCCGGTGACGAGGAAGGCCGCGGCGGCGAAGGAGCCCCAGAGAAAGCCCGCGGCGCCGATAAGGGTAAAGAAGCGCAGCACGGCCGTCAGCGGCGGCCACTTGAGGCCGAAGATCGCCCGGAATGCCGCCCGGTCCAGGTCCCTGACCCTGCGCGCGAAGCCCTTCAAAATCCTCCGTCGGTCGGACCTTACATCCGGTGAGCATTGTAGACGACGGGGACAGCCTCTCCTACCGGGTCCGTTTTGTAAAGTAGAATGAGACCGACGTTTAGGAACGCACATCTTATAGCGAGGAGCGTTACAGATGAAGAGAGAGTTGATCCAGGAAGCCATACAAGAGGCCGAAAAAGAGGTGGCGAACCTGGTGATCTGGGACCATCGCGACACCTTCACGGTCGAGCCGGACGACGTGAAGGAGATAGAGGCCAACGACGACCACCTGCGCGTCAAGATGCAGGACGGCAAGGCCACCGTCTTTGTCGAGTACGACTCCATCTACAAACTCGTCGTGGATAAGGACCGCGCCGGCAAGGGCCGCTCGGGCTCCCGCGCCGGCTTCGGCGCCACCGGGTAGCCGTTCGTCATCCCGGCAGTCTGCCTGGGCCAGCCTCCCTCTCACGTCGCCCGGGAGGCCGGCGCGGCGTATAATCCGTTTTCATGGGAGGATCCAGACC
>JACDFX010000003.1 GCA_013815575.1 Rubrobacter sp. | reverse complement strand
CGCGCACGGTGAGGGTAACATCCGAGTAGCGGCGCGTGCGGAAGTCGAAGACGTTCTCGGGTCCGCTTATGGGGCCGAACGGGCTCTCCACCGGGGTGTCCGCCAGGCCGACCGTTGCCCGTCCCTCCCTCGGGATGCGGGTCAGGTAGCGGAGCATGTGGTGTGGTTCCACGGCCGACATACGGGCGGCGAAGGCGTCGTCGTGGTCGGGGAGACGGGCCATGAACTCATCCAGGGGGACGTCTTCGAGGCCTTCCGGGACGAGGGACTCGTAGGGGATCTCCTCCGGCTCGATCCCGCGTCCCATCATGCGGGCGAGGATGATCGCCTTGCGGGCCACGTCCAGCCCGGAGAGGTCGTCCCTGGGGTCCGGCTCGGCGTAGTGCAGGTCGACCGCCTCCCGTACCGCCTCGGAGAAGGACCTGCCAGCCTCGACCGCGCTCATCACGAAGCCCAGGGTGCCGCTCGGGCTCGCCTGTATCTCAAGTATTTCGTCGCCCGTCTCGATCAGGCCGCCTATGGTCGAGATGATCGGCATCCCCGCCCCGACGGTCGCCTCGTGCCAGAGCCTGTTCGGAACCTCGTTCACGAGCCTCTCGTACTGCGCCGTACTCCCAGAGAGCGGCCCCTTGTTGGAGAGCACGAGGTAGGACCCGTTCTCGATCCCGAGCAAATCCAGATCGAACGTCCCCCCGTGAACCGCCACGTCCACGACCACACGCGTGAACCCGGGCTCAGGCTCCGAACGTAGGACGTCCTCCAGCGGCTCCGTGCCCAGTTCGGAGAGCCTGCCGCCCTCCTCCTTCAGCCTGACGGCCCGGGGGAGCAGGTCTTCCCCGCAGAGCGCCCCCGAGGTGTCGGAGACGGCGCGGTAGCGGACCTCGACGCCGCGGCTTTCGAGCCAGCGCTTGCGCTCTTCGAGCACGATCTGGGCGACCGCGCGCCCGACGTGGCCGAGGCCGATCTGGACGATCTCCAGCCGCCTCAAGCGACCTCCTCGACCCCGGTGTCAGCCGTTACCAGCGAGCCGTGCAGAAGCCTCAAAGCATCCTCGCCCTGGTCGCCGTTCACGACGAAGACGAGGCCGGCGGAGGCGAACCCGGCGTGCAGGAATCTTATCTTCGCCTTCCTGAGCAGGCGCAGGCCGAGCTTGAGGTCGGCCTCGGAGGGAGACCCGATACAAACGACCATCGCCGTCTCGCTGCGGCGGCCGTTGGCGCAAGGTATCTCCATCGGCACCTTGCGGCGCAGCGCTACGCAGCGCACGCCGTTGCCGTCCGCAAAGTCAGCCGAGATTCGAGTTCCAGGCGTGTCAGGGGCGAAGGTGTTGCGCACGCGCACCGTCATCCGGGCCCCGGCGGCCGGCTCCATGGTCTTGTGGTGCAGGATCTTGGCCCCAAGCCCCGCGAAGGTGTGGGCCTCGTGGTAGGAGAGCCGGGGCATCAGCGTCGCGTCCGGGACGAGGCGCGGGTCGGCGTCGAGGACGCCGTTCACGTCCGACATGATCCAGACCTCAGAAGACCCGAGTGCCCGCCCGATCACGGTCGCCGACAAGTCGGAGCCGCCCCTCCCGAGCGTCGTCGGACCGTCCGGCCCAAGCCCCACGAACCCAGGCACCACGGCGACGACTCCTCTTTCGAGCAACGGCGCTATGTACCGGAAACATCGCTTCCGGGTCTCTTGCGCGTCCACCTCGGCCTCGTCGAAGCGCCGGTCTGTGGCTATGGGGTCGGCCCCGACGACCTCCCCCCAGACGCCGGCCTTCACCAGGGCGCCCGCCAGCACCTCCGCCGATAGTCGCTCCCCGAAGACCGCAATCCCCGCCCGCCGGGCCTTGACGCCCTCGGCCGGCCGGCGCACGGCCTCGACGAGCCCGTCAAGCAGCCCGAGCACGCGCCCCTCCACCTCGGCCCGGCGCTCCGGGACGACGGCCTCGCGAATTGCCTGCAAGTGCCTCTCTTCGAGCGTCTCGCGCAGCGCCTGTGAGGCCGCGCCGTTCGCGTTCGGGTCCGCGCCGCCGGCCGCGTGGCCGAGCAACAGGTTCGTTACCCCGCTCATGGCGGAGACGACGACGGTGACGGGCCTTTCGCGGGCGGCCTCCGCGGCGATTGCGGCGGCGCGGGAGAAGGCCGCGCCAGACCCGACGGAGGTGCCGCCGAACTTTATGACCAGTGGGTTTTCGCTCTCCTGAACCTTCACGCCTTGTTCAGCGCCTGGTCTAGGTCGTAGAGGATGTCGTCGATTGACTCAAGGCCGACGGAGAGGCGGACGTAGTCGTCCGTGACGCCCGTGGAGCGCTGCTCCTCGGCTGAGAGCTGGGAGTGGGTCGTCGAGGCCGGGTGGATAACGAGGCTCTTGGCGTCACCTATGTTGGCGAGCAGGCTGTGAAGCTCCAGACGGTTGATGAACGCCTTGCCCGCCTCCAGGCCGCCCTCGATGCCGAAGCCCAGGATAGCGCCGAACATCCCCTCGCGGTGGTACTTCTTCGCCGTCTCGTGGCCCGGGTGATCCGGGAGACCAGGATAGTTCACCCAGGTCACCTTCGGGTGGGCTTGCAGGAACTCGGCGACGTCCATCGCGTTCTGCGAGTGGCGCTCCATCCGAAGCGGCAACGTCTCCAGGCCCTGCAAGAACAGAAAGCTGTGGAACGGGGAGAGGGCCGGACCGTAATCCCGGAGCATCTGGATGCGGGCCTTCAAGATAAACGAGAGTTCGCCGAGGGTCGGGTAGATCTCCAACCCGTGGTAAGACGGGTCGGGCTCGGTGAAACCGGGGAACCGGCCGTTGTCCCAGGGGAATTTACCGCCGTCCACGATCACGCCACCTATGGAAGTCCCGTGCCCCCCGATGAACTTCGTCGCCGAGTGGACCACGATGTCCGCCCCGTGCGCGAGCGGGTTGACGAGGTAAGGCGAAGGCACCGTGTTGTCCACAATGAGCGGCACGCCGGCCTCGTGGGCGACGTCCGCCACCGCCCTGATATCCAGGGTGTTGAGGGCCGGGTTGCCGACGGTCTCGGCGTAGACGGCCTTGGTCTTGTCGGTGATGGCCGAGCGGACGTTCTCCGGGTCTGTGGAGTCGACGAACTTGACGTTTATGCCTATCTTGGGGAGCGTGTAGTGGAAGAGGTTGTAGGTTCCGCCGTAGAGGGCCGCCGCCGAGACGATCTCGTCCCCCACTCCCGCAAGGTTCAGTATCGCCAGCGTCTCGGCCGCCTGCCCGGAGGCGACCGCGAGCGCCCCGACGCCCCCTTCGAGGAGCGCCATGCGCTTCTCGAAGACGTCGTTTGTCGGGTTCATGATGCGGGTGTAGATGTTGCCCGGCTCGGCCAGCGAGAACAGGTTCGCGGCGTGGTCGGCGTCATGGAAGACGTATGAGGTGGTCTGGTAGATTGGGACCGCCCGGGCCGTCGTCGTCGGGTCGGGCTCCTGCCCCCCGTGCAACGCCAGGGTGTCGAACCCGAGGTCGCGCTCCGCAGCCTGATTTTCCGTGGTGTCCATCTCGTCGCTCCTTGTTTGTAGGTATCCGGGCTGTCTGGGCGGTTCGCGAACCGCCCTTAAAGCTTTCAGGTTTTGGTTATGAACGGTGTTACTGCCCTCTCGAGATCGGACCAGTCCTTGAGGAAGGCGTCATGTCCGCTTAGGGTGTCTATTTCGGCGTACTGGGCCAGGGCGCCGGCCCGGCTCGCCCTCTCGGCGGTACTTCGTACCTCGTTGGCGGGGAAGAGCCAGTCGCTGGTTATGCCGACGAAGAGGAGGTCGGCGGTGACGCGGGAGAGGGCCTCCACCTCCGAATTGTAGCCGTTTGCGACGTCGTAGAGGTCCATGGCCCGGCTGAGGTAGAGGTAGGAGTTGGCGTCGAAGCGGCCGACAAGGTCGTGGCCCTGGTAGTGGAGGTAGCTCTCTATCTCGAACCGGCCGCCGAACTCCGCGTAGAGCGCCGGTCTTCCCGCGGGCCTGCGGCCGAAACGTTCCCACTGGCCCGGGGCGCTCTGGTAGGTCATCATGCCGGCCATGCGGGCGATGGCGAGGCCTTCTTCCGGGCTCTTTCCCGTACCGTAGTAGTCTCCTTTGTGCCAGTCGGGGTCGGCCATTATGGCGCGGCGCCCGATCTCGCTCATCCCCACTCCCTGCGGACCCAGTGCTCCCGTCGCCGCCACAGGGGCGGCCTTCTCCACGAAGTCGGGGAACTCCACGGCCCATTCGAGTGCTTGCTGACCGCCGATGGACCCTCCGATAACGAGCGCGAGCCGGGCCACGCCGAGGTCGTCGAGCAGCCGCTTCTGCACCCTGACCATGTCCCGGATCGTGATGACCGGGAAACGCATTCCGTAAGGCTCCCCGGTCTCCGGATCAATCGAAGCCGGCCCCGTGCTGCCGGAGCAGCCCCCGAGCACGTTCGAGCACACGACAAAGTACTTCTCGGTGTCCACGGGACGCCCCGGCCCGACCATCGGATCCCACCACCCGCCCCGCCTGTGTTCCCCGCAGGGCCTGCCGGACGCGTGCGGGTCACCCGTGAGGGCGTGCGTGAGGAGGATGGCGTTGTCGGCGCCCTCGTTCAACTCGCCCCAGGTCTCGTAGCCGAGCGCAACGTCCTTGAGGACGCCGCCTAGCTCCGGCTCGAAGCGGCCGATACTGTGGTTGAGTCTGCCCGAAGTTGCCTGGGCCGGGGCCTGGCTAGCGCCGGCCCCCGGGTCTAGTGTCATGCTCAGTAGTAATGCAGCCTCCCTCTATACTCGCGTGCCACGCCTCCGGCGAGAGGTATCCCGCCCACCGCGCAACCCGCCCGTAGAAGAGGCTGCCCGCCTCTCCCCACATCTTCCAGAACGGTAATGGCCGTCCTGCTGGACTTGGCACCTCGCGGCAGAATTCCTCCGCCGGTTGCCGCGGTTTCTCGGGGCCAGTTCCCTCCACCGCTCTCGATGCGAGTTCGCGCTAGGGGCTGATGCTAAAAGAGCGGAGCCCCGCCGTCAAGGGCGGCCCTCAAAGCCGCACCCAGGGGAAGCGGACGTAGACCCACCCGTTCTGGTACTGCCTGAGCCCGAGGCCGCGGGCGGCGGCGGGCGTCAGGTCCACCCCGGCGGGGTTGAGGACCTCCCGACCGTACTCGTCCTTGCCCCGGTGGTAGTTGTGGAAGTAGGCTGCCCGGGCCTCCGGCATGCAGCGCGGAAGGTCCTTCCACATGGTCCGCTGCCGCCCCGTCTGCCAGTAGTTGTCGTAAGTGTTCCAGGGCCCTACTTCTTTGATGCGGGGTCGGATCAGCCTCCCATCGCGGTTTATGGGCACCCTGGGCTGCGAGCCGAATTTGAGCGCCCGGTGGGGAAGGGCGGCCTCGTACCTGGTGTGACCGATGTACTGGGTGGCGAACACCTTGCACCTGAGCACGGTTCCAGCCTTCGTCTCGACGACCCGGGCGGTACCGCCGTCCGACGCACCCTCGACCTCTTCGCGCCACTGCTCGTCCACCCACGCCTTCAACTCCGGCTCGCCGGCCTCGGGGAGAAGCGCCGTCACGCCGTCCTTCGTCTCCGCGATGGCCCCTTCGACCGTTTCGTCGTAGTCGGAGGCCGAGATCTCGTCCGCGACCTTCTCTTCCGGGAGGGTCTTTTTGGCGGCCACGACCTTCTCGCTCTCGGCAAACTCTCGGGCGAGCGTCTCGTTCTCCTCGCGCACGGAGGCGAGGACCCGGCCCACCTCGTTGTCGTCCAGGCCGAACTCGTCCTGGAACTCGCGCACGTTTCTCTCTTCCGAAAGTATTAGAGACAGGGCGGTCTTGCCGGGGTCGGAGTAGGCGGAGTACGACTCCGCGTCCGCCGAGGCATGATGCCCCGCCAACACCAACCCGGCGGCAGCCGCGGCACCGAGCAAGCACGCGCCGAGCCTGGTGTACAGACGATCCGTCCTTCTCGACGATAGACCCACGGAGCCCCCTCCGGATACGGCGCCCGCGTTACGGACGCATTGTTGCAATGCGGGCGAATGCTAACCGTTGTGCGCCGAAGAGTCAAAACCCGGCGCGGCGGAGACCGCCCTCCTCAATAAGCGCGGGCGAAGACGGCGGTCTTTCCGGGCCGTCCGGAGACGAGGTCCTCGCCATCCTGACGCTCGAAGGGAAGCAGGCGGATGGTCGCCTTCGTGTCGTCCTTGACCTTCTGCTCCGTCTCCTCCGTGCCGTCCCACGGGGCGACGACGAAACCGCGCTTCTCGGCGATGATCTCCTTTAAATCGTCGTAGCTCTCGGCCTGGTGGGTGTTCTCTTGACGGAAGGTGGCGGCCTGTTGGAACATGTTCTCCTGGATCTCCCCCATAAGTTCCCGCAGCCGTCCGGGCAACTCCTTCCTACTCACGAACTCCTTCTCCCGGGTGTCGCGGCGCACGAGCACGGCCTGCCCCTTCTCTATATCCTTCGGCCCGAGCTCTACCCGCACCGGCACACCGCGCAGCTCGTGCTCGTTGAACTTCCAGCCGGGCGAGTGCTCCTCGTCGAGGTCGACCTCCATCCGCAGGCCGGCGTCCTGTAGCTCCGCGTACAGCGCCTCGGCCTCGCGGCGTACCTCGCCCTTGTTGTTGCCGCGCCAGATCGGGACGATTACCGCCTGCGTCGGCGCTATCCGGGGGGGCAACTTCAGGCCCCGGTCGTCGCCGTGGACCAGGATTAGGGCGCCGATGGTCCTGGTCGAAAATCCCCACGACGTCTGGTACGGATGGACCCGCTCCTGCCGCTCGTCTAGAAACGTGATGTCGAAGGCCCTCGCAAAATTCTGCCCGAGGTCGTGGCTCGTCGCGGCCTGCAGCGCCCGCCCATCCCCCATCAGCGCCTCGCAGGTAAACGTCTCGACCGCACCGGCGAAACGCTCCGAGGGGCTCTTCGCGCCCGTCAACACGGGTATCCCCATCGCCTCGCGGAAACAGTCCTGGTAGACGTTCAGCATCTGCAGGGTCTCCCCGCGGGCCTCCTCGGCCGTGGCGTGGACCGTGTGGCCCTCCTGCCAGAGAAACTCGGACGTACGGAGGAAGGGCCGCGTAACCTTCTCCCAGCGCAAGACGTTGCACCACTGGTTAATTAGCACGGGCAGGTCACGGTAACTCTGGATCCAATTCTTGTAGAAGTCGCAGATGATGCTCTCCGACGTGGGCCGAATGGCGAGCCGCTCCTCCAGCTCCTCCCTGCCCCCTATCGTCACCCACGCGAGCTCCGGGTCGAAGCCCTCGACGTGCTCGGCCTCCTTCTTCAGGTAGCTCTCGGGGATGAGGAGCGGGAAATACGCGTTCTTGTGGCCGGTGGCTTTGAAGCGGTCGTCGAGGTCGCGCTGGACGCGCTCCCAGATCTCGAAGCCGTAGGGCCGTATGGCGAACGTCCCCCGAACCGGCCCATAATCCGCCAGCTTCGCCATCCTGACCAACTGCAAGTACCACTTGCTCGGGTCCTCGCTCTTCTTCGTAAGCTTCTCGACCGCCTCGGCCACGCGACCGCTCCTCTCTCAACGCAAACGCAAACGAGAGAAGAGTATAGCGTCCTGACGCTACCCGGCGGGTTCCAGACTCTCCTTGCCGACGTAAGGGACGAGCACTTCCGGGAGTGTCACAGAGCCGTCCTCTTGCTGGTAGATCTCGAGGAGGGCTATGAGGGCTCGGCTCATGGCGAGGGCTGTGCCGTTTAGGGTGTGGAGGAGTTGGGGTCGGCCTCCGTCCTTGCGGTAGCGGATGCGGAGGCGGCGGGCCTGGTAGTCGGTGGTGTTGGAGGTGCTCGTGACCTCGCCGAAGTCGTTTCTTCCGGGCATCCAGGCTTCGAGGTCGTACTTGCGGTAGGCGGCGCCGCCGAGGTCGCCGGTGCAGATATCCACGACGCGGTACGGGAGACCGAGGCCCTGAAAGATCTTCTCCTCTATCTCCACCATCTCCTCGTGGAGCGTTTCGGAGCTCTCCGGTTTGGTGAAGGCGAACATCTCGACCTTGGTGAACTGGTGGACCCGGTAGAGGCCGCGGCTCGCGCGGCCGTGGGAGCCGGCCTCCGTGCGGAAGCAGTGGGAGAGGCCGGCGTAGCGGAGAGGTAGGCGATCTTCCTCGACTATCTCGTCCGTCAGTTGGCCGGCTAGCGGGATCTCAGCGGTCGCGACCAGGGAGAGGTCGGCGTCCTCCACCGAGTAGATCTGGGTCTCCGGGCCGCGGGGGATAAAACCCGTCCCGACCAGCGCCTCGTCGCGCGCGAGGTCCGGGGTGATCGTGGGCTGGTAGCCGTAGCCGGCAAGGAGGTCAAGCGCGTAACGGATCAGGCCGAGCTCCAGCAGAACGGCATCTCCTCGGAGAAAGTAGAACTTGCTGCCCGTGGTCTTGGCACCGGCCTCGAAGTCTATGATGCCCAGGGATTCGCCCAGGTCGACGTGGTCCTTCGGCTCGAAGGAGAACGTCGGGATCTCGCCGGAGCGGCGGATCTCGACGTTCTCCGAGTCGTCCCTGCCGATGGGCGAGTCGGGGTGGGTCATGTTCGGGATCTTGAGTTGCTCGTCCCGCAGCCGTTCTTCTACTTCGTGAAGCTCCGTTTCTTTCTCGGGGATGCGGGTTTTCATCTCGCGCGAGCCGATGATCAGCCGCTCGCGCGCCTCAGCGTCGCGCTCCTGGCCGATGCTCTTTGCCGTCTGATTCTGCTCCTGTTTGAGCTCGTTGAGCTCCTGGATGAGCGCAGAGCGCCGGTCGGCAAGCACCACGACGAGCCCGACGTCCGCCTCGACGCCGCGGTTCCGGCAGTTCTCCTGAACGGCCTCCGCGTTCTCGCGGATAAATTTGAGATCGAGCATCTTGGCTCCCTTTGGTCGCCGGCTTCAGGCTTCGAGTTTCAGGCATCAGCTAGGAGCTGATGCCTGGGGTTATCTTAGCCTGAGAGCTCTTTGAGTGCGCGGTTCTCGGCGCGGATGCGGACAGAGAGGAAGAGGATGTTCAGGGCCGAGAAGACCAGCGCCGTGGTCCAGGCGCCGAAGATGAGGGGTAGCGTAAGGACCTCGACCGCCACGACGACGTAGTTCGGGTGCGGGAAGTACCGGTACGGCCCACTCTCGACTGGTTTCCCTCCCGGCACGACGAGTACCCGCACGTTCCAGTTCTCTCCGAGGGAGAAGATCGCCCAGTAACGTAACGGCTGCACGACGAGGAACAGCGCGAGCGGCAAAGGCCACCACCCCGGAGGTTCTGGTCCGCGCAGCAATCCTTCCACCAGGGTGGAGGCGAGCCAGAGCGTGTGTATCGCTACCATCACGGGGTAATGTTCCCGTCCCCTCTCCACCGCGCCCCGCGCCCGAAGTCGCGCCTCGTTGCGCCGCGAATACCGTAGCTCGAACAGACGCTGCAAGGCCGCGACCGTCACGGCCAAGACGAGCAGCCCAGCCTTCAGGGACGCCCCCCTCCGCAACGAGAGAACCGAAGACTGCCACCCAAAATACTATGCCCTATACCTGACACCTGAACAACACGTGCTCCGCGGAGAATCCCGGCCCCATCGCCGAGAGAACGCCGAGTTCTCCGGGCGAGAACTCCCCACCCGCCAGGAAGCGCTCCAGGATGAACAGCACGGTCACGCTGGACATGTTGCCGTAATCGCGCAGGACGCCGCGGGAGAACGTGAGGCCGCCGCGCTCGATACCGAGCACCTCCTCAAAGGCGTCGAGCACCTTCGCGCCGCCGGGGTGCAAGATAAAGTGTTCCAGATCCTCGAAGGGGAGGTGCAAGGATTCGCAGGCACCTTCCAGGTCCTCGCGGAGCTTGGTGCGCACGATATCAGGGACGCTCTTGGAGAGCTGGACCTTGAGGCCGGTCTCGATCAGGTCCCACCCCATCACCTCCTCGGTGTCGGGCCAGGTTGTGCTACGGCTGCCGATCACCTCCGGGCCGTCGCCGCCCCCGAGCACCGCGGCGGC
Organism: Rubrobacter sp.; assembly: GCA_013815575.1. Taxonomy (GTDB): domain Bacteria; phylum Actinomycetota; class Rubrobacteria; order Rubrobacterales; family Rubrobacteraceae; genus Rubrobacter_D. The sequence goes on along the minus strand of JACDFX010000003.1, from coordinate 11,812 downwards.
GGCCCCGTCGGCGAAGAGGCTGGTCGAGACGAGGTTGCTCTTGGAGCGGTCCCCCCGCTGGAAGGTGAGGCCCGAGAGCTCTACACCGACCATGAGCACCTTCTCGTCCGGGTAGAGGCGGGCGTGCTCGGAGGCGCGCGCCAGGGTGGATGCGCCGGCGGAGCAGCCGAGGCCCCAGATAGGGATGCGCCGGACGTGCTCGGAGAGTCCCAGGGAGAAGATGAGCTTCGAGTCGAGCGAGGGCGTCGCTATGCCGGTTGTTGAGAAGAAGAAGATCGCGCCGATCTCCCCCGGCTCTATCCCCGCCCTGTCCATTGCCCGGCGGGCCGCCTTCTCGGAAAGCTCGAGTGCCTGCTCGACGTAGAGCCTGTTCTTCTCTGGAAAGGTGTGGTCCTCCTCGAACCATTCGAGGGGCACGCAGAAGTGGCGGTTCTCGACGTGGACGTTGTCGAAAATGGGGGTCAGACGCCCTATGTCCCGGTAGACCTCCCCGAACATGCCGCGCGCAAACTCCTTGACCTCAGCCTGCCCGACCCGGTGGGGCGGCACGGCGCTCGCAACGGACAGTATCTTCGGATTAGCGTCCAACGCTGCGTCCCGTCCCGGTCCCGATACCCGGCTCGGGGTCGGCCTCGGGTGTCTCGCAGGTCTCCCGGAAGACGTACTGTGAGATCCTCTTCCTCTGCCGGCTCGACCAGTCTATGGTCGGGCGGCGCCTGTTCTCCGGCAGGTAGCCAAGCCTGTAGACGGCCATGAGCTCGAGGTCATCGGGGACCTTGAGGAGGCTCTGCAGCCTCTTCCAGTTCTCCGGGATCTCCATCGGCGTCGAGACGAACTGGATGCCCATGCCAAGCTCTGCCGTGGTCAGCCAGATGTTCTCGACGGCAGCGCCCATCCCGAAGACCGAGTAGAAGCCCGAGAGCTCGCCCGGCCGGTACTCCGTCTTGTCCAGCAGGACCGCGAGCAGGAGCGGGGAGCCGGCGACGAGCTTGCGGTTGTCCTCGCCCAGAGTCTTGGGTACTCCGAAGCGGTTCATCACGGCCTGGCCAGTAGTCGAGAAGACCTGTCGCGAAAACGGCTTCAACACCGCGGGCATCTGGTCGAAGAAGATGCCGTCGCGGCGCTCCTCCATCTCGGCCTCGGAGAACCGGAAGTAGGGGCGGTAGCGCTTCCAGAACGTGCCTTCTTCGAGCAACTGCCTCATGCTGTCGCCGCTTATCCTGGCGACCTCTTCGATCTTCTCCCGGTCCTCCACGAGGACGAAGCGCCAGGGCTGGCTGTTGAAGTGCGAGGGCGCCATGCCCGCGACCTCGACGAGCAGTCGCTGGTGCTCGGGCCGGATCGGGTCGGTCAAGAAAGGGCCGTTCGTGGTCCGGCGGCGCTTCACGACTTCGAGAAAATCCAACAAACCCTCCTACAGGGAGAACACGAGCCCGGTGGCGTAAAAGACCATCGCCGCCCCCGCCAGCGCCGCGTGCCCGGCCGTACCAGCCCGCACCCGCGGCAGGACGACGTACAGCGCGAGGACCGGCAGGAGCGCCCAGCGGTAGGCTGCCTCCTGCCAGAATCCCGCGGCCACCGCCAGGGCCGTGGAGGCGAAGACCGCGAAAAACAGGGCGTGATGGAGCCACCGGAAAGGTTTCGTATCAACGATGCCGAACTGCACGAGCACGCCGAGGGCGAAGTTCATCACGAACAGGATCGAGGCGGAGTAGAAGATTACGGACGCCAGCGGGTGCTCCTTCCCGGATTGCTCACCCGTTTATAGCACAAGCGTCTACCCTGAACGCACCCACCTTCACGGCGGCCCGGGGATGGCCGCCGACGCCTCTTCGCGCGACGACGGTGCTAAGATGCGAGGGTTCTTATAGGGTCTCATATTACGCATCCACGGGGGGCGAGATGGAGAACGGACGCCCGGAGGCTTACATAACCGGTATCGGCGTGGTCAGCCCGGTCGGGATAGGCCGCAAAGATTTCTGGGGCTCGCTGCTCGCCAACAAGAGCGGGGCAGGCCCCATCACCCTCTTCGACCCGGACGGGTTCGGCGTCAGGATCGCGGCCGAGTGCAACGACTTTGTGCCGACGGACTTTATGGACCGCAAGGTCGCCGCCAGAACCGACCGCTTCGCCCAGATAGCGCTCGCCTCCTCCAAGCTCGCCCTCGAAGACGCGGGCGCCTGGGACGAGCTAAACGGGAACCCGGAGAGGGTTGGCCTGATCCTCGGCAGCGGCATCGGCGGCGTCACCAGCATGGAGACGACCCAGGCGACCATAGACTCCAAGGGACCGACGCGCGTCAACCCGTTCTCGGTAACCAAGATCATGCCGAACAGCGCCGCCGCCCACGTCGCCATCCAGCTCGGCGTGCAGGGACCCTCCATCACCGGAGCTCTTGCCTGCACGTGCGGCACGGACATGATGGCTTTGGGCTTCGACCTGATCCGGCGCGGGGACGCCGACGTCGTCCTCTGCGGCGCGACGGAGGCCTCCATCACCCCGGTCATTGTCGCCGGCTTTATCGCGATGCGCGCCATGAGCCGCCTCAACGACGACCCCGAGGGCGCCTGCCGCCCCTACGACTCGAACCACTCGGGCTTCCTTATCGGCGAAGGTTCCGCGGTGATGGTCCTGGAGAGCGCCGAGTCCGTCGAGCGCCGCGGGGCTGAGCCCTACGCCAAGATCACCGGCGTCGGCCGCAGCACGGACGCCCACAACCTCACCGACCCCGACCCCAAGGGCCGCGGCATCCTCCGGGCCATGCGGCTCGCCGTCAAGGCCTCCGGCCTCCAGGACGAACAGATCGACTACATCAACCCCCACGGCACGGGCACGGTCGCCGGCGACGGGCCGGAGTCCCAGGCGATGGCCCAGATCAACCCGAACGCGATGGTCTCGGCCACGAAGTCCACCCTGGGCCACTCCCTGGGCGCCTCCGGCGCCATCGAGACCGCCATCTGCGCCCTCGCCCTGAAGGAGAAGACCGTCCCCCCCATGCGCAACCTCGACACCCTAGCCGAAGGCTGCGCCGACCTAGACTACGTCGTGAACGAACCCCGCGACGCCCCAGACCTCGAGGCCGCCCTCTGCGCGAACCTCGGCGTCGGCGGCCACAACGCGGCCATCGTTCTGGAGAGGGCGTAGGGGTGCCCGGGACGGGCAACCTGCAAGCGTTGCCCGCCGACCTCCCCGAGCCCACGGACGACGGTGCGGCGGATCATCTGCCGGGTACGCGTCTGCCCTCGGTGCCGCTAACGTCCACGGGCGGCGGTTTGGTAGACCTGTCCACACTCCCCGGTACGACGGTCGTCTACTGCTACCCGATGACGGGGAGGCCGGATCGGGAGCTTCCGCCGGGCTGGGACGAGATCCCCGGCGCCCGCGGCTGCACGCCCCAGTCATGCTCCTTCCGGGACCACCACCAGGATCTCCGCGAACTCGGCGCCAACGTCTTCGGCCTGAGCACGCAGGGGACGGCGTACCAGCGGGAGGCGGCCGAACGGCTACACCTCCCCTTCGAACTCCTGAGCGACGAAGACCTGGCCCTGTCAAAAGAAGTCGGGCTGCCCACCTTCGAAGTCGAGGGAGTATTATTGATAAAGAGGCTGACCATGATCCTGGAAGACGGGTGGATCGAAAAGGTCTTCTACCCCGTCTTCCCGCCGAACGAAAGCGCGCAGCGGGTCGTCGAATGGCTCTCCCCGCGTGCCGCCGAGTAGAGGAGTGATGCGAATGCAGAGCGTCTCCGCAGATCCTTTGGAGCAGCGGCTTCAGGAACTCGAAGATATCGTCGCCCCGCGGGGGAGCGCGCTGGTGGCCTTCTCGGGCGGCGTGGACTCCTCGCTCGCCCTTGCCGCCGCCGCCAGGGCGCTCCCGCAGGGCAAGGTGCTCGCCGTAACCTCGAACAACGAGACCTACCTACCTTCGGAGCTAGGCCTCGCCCGGGACTTCGCCGCCTCGCTCGGCGTGGAGCACCTCGTGGTGAACACGCGCGAACTCGACGACCCGAACTACGCCTCCAACCCCACCAACCGCTGCTACTTCTGCAAGAGCACCCTCTACTCGGACCTGACGCAGCTGGCCGAGGAGAAGGGCTATGCCTGCGTGGTGGACGGGGCGAACAAGGACGACGAGGGGGACTACAGGCCCGGCAGGAAGGCGGCAAAGGAGCTCGGCGTGGTCTCGCCCCTCTCTCTGGCAGGGGTGGGCAAGGCCGAGGTGAGGGATCTGGCGAAGCTTCTCGGGTTGCCCAGTTGGGACAAGCCGGCGCTCGCGTGCCTCTCCAGCCGGTTCCCGTACGGGCAGGAGATCACGCCCGAGAAGCTCGCCCAGGTCGCACGCGCCGAGGAGTTCATGCGCCGGGAGGATTTCCGCCAGGTCCGCGTCAGGCACCACGGCGAGATCGCCCGCCTGGAGGTAGGACCCCAGGAACTGGAACGGGCCTTCGCCGAGCGCGAGAAGATAACCGCTGAACTGCTCGACGCAGGGTTCCTCTACGTCACCCTCGACCTCGCAGGCTACAAGTCCGGCAGCCTCAACGCCGCCCTGAAGCAGCCGGGCAAGAAGGGCAAAAGGGCCCTGCCCGTGATCGGATAGTCGTGGCGGAGGGCGAACCGATACTCTGGATCTCGCTGGCCGTCATGCTCGTTGGCCTGCTCGGCAGCGTGCTCCCGGCCCTGCCCGGTGTGCCCCTGATCTTCCTCTCGGCCCTCGTCTACTCGTACTTCACGGATTTCGAGTTCGTCGGGGCCCTGGTCCTGGTCGTGCTCTTCGTCTTCGCCGCGCTGGCGTTGGTCGCGGACTTTATCGGCACGGCCTATGGCGCGCGCAGGTTCGGGGCGAGCAACTGGGGCACCGCGGGAGGCGCCATCGGTGGCCTCGTCGGGGCCCTCGCGGGCGCCCTGTTCTTCGGGGTGGGCGCCCTCTTCGGCCTCATCCTGGGCTCCATAGGCGGCGTCTTTCTCGGCGAGTACCTCAGGCGCCGCAGGCAAGGCACCTCCAGCCCCGGCACCGAACCACCCAGGGTCCAGCCGGCGCGCTCAGACCAGGGGGACTGGAGGCGCACCGGCCGCGCGGCCGGCGGCGTTCTCGTCGGCTACCTGATCTCCGCCGTGGCGCAAGGCATCCTGGGCCTGGCAAGCGTCGTCGTGTTTGTGTTGGCATTGATCTACTAGAGAGGCACAAAGCTACAGGTTAGGTAATTATTCCCTTGATACAAGTATAGGCGCCGCTTCGCATCTAGGTCTAACAGAGCACTTAGTGCCGAATGCGCTACAATTTTGTTCAAGGCAGACGAGCGCACGGGTTGTGAAGCTAGGGGGCTACAGTTGGCGCGAAAGAAAAAGACGCGGCTCCCGGACGGCAGGACGGTAGAAGGGTCGTCCGTACCCTTCCAAACGGGCGGGGAACACTGGAACGAATACCTTATCGAGGATGGTTCCATGCTCAAGGTCAAGCTGGTCGCCACCGACATAATCAAGGTGGACGGGGAGTACGACGACCAGGGCAACCCGCTGTACGCGCTGCATTCTACCCAAGTGGTAGTGGTGGACTCGCCCGAAGACTTGCAGCGGGAGGAAAGCTGAACATGACTACCATAACTGAGGAACAGGCGACGAGCCGCCCGACTATCGAAACGTCGCTTTCGCCCGAACAGTTGAGGCAGCAATTCCCCGACGTGGTGCGTGTACTTCGCGCCGCTCGCTACGAGCCCGACCCGATAGAGGTCTATTACGATCGTCCGTTGCCCGTGCAACTGATCAAGAGGTACGCGATGCTCGCCGCCTCACGCGCCGATACGGAGCGTCTTGACGATGGTGGTTGGTATGCCGAAGTGCCGGGGTTCCCCGGCGTTTGGGCGCAAGAGGATTCCGAGAGCGAAGTGATAAAGCAAATCGAAACGGTCGTTAGGGACTGGACGGTCTTGAAAATCTTGGATAAGGACCGAGACCTTCCGATTATCGGCATGATCGACCTGAACGTGCTGTAGCACGTATCGTGCCGCTGCCGAGGGTAACAAAGAGGCGGCGTTTGATACAACGGTTTCGCAACCAAGGTTGGGAGGGACCGATAGACGGCCCGGATCATCCGTTTATGAAGAAGGGCAAACTGAAGGTGAAGATCCCGAACCCGCACGGGAGCGACGAGATACACGTTTCTCTCCTGAAGAAGATTCTGAAGCAGGCCGGAATGACCGAGAGCGAATACACGAGCGCCATCAAGTGAGGCAGCGAGGCTAATCGGTGTCGCGTTTGCTTCAAGAGCGACGGCCACCAGTCAGGGGCCGCACTCCTCTTTCCCTTAGAACTTTATGCCTAAAATCTACTCCTCGTCGTGGCGCTGGTCGCGCAGAAACCCTTCGAGCTCCTGGGCGAGGTCGTCACCGGTGGGGAGATTGCGTTCCCCGCCCTCTACCTGGGAGTCGAAGCGTTCTTCGAGCATCTGGACGTAGGAGGAGAGGTCCGCGTCCTGGGATACGGCGACGGAGACCTGTTCCTGGTAGCTGCCCGCGGTCTCTTCCAGGTCGGAGGTGTCCACGTCCATCTTGAGCAGGACCGAGAGGCTCTGCAGAAGGGCCAGGGCCGCCGGGGCCGAAGGCACGGCGGGGAGGTAGTGCGGGACGGAGGCCCAGAAGCTCACCGACGGCAGCCCCGCCTCGGCGCAGACGCGGTGGAGGACGCCGGTGATGCCGGTCGGCCCCTCGTAGCGCGAGGCCGAGAGGTGAAGGTCCTTGACGAGGACGGAGTCCTGGGAGTTGGCGGCGACGGATACCGGGCGCGAGTGTGGCACGTCCGCGAGCAGGGCGCCCATCGTCACGACCATCTCGGCCCCGAGATCCTTCGCCGTCTCAGCCACGGCGTCGCAGAAGGAGCGCCAGCGGAAGTTCGGTTCGGGGCCGGAGAGGAGCACCGCGCCGCGCCCACCCAGGGCGTCTAGGGCCGGGGCCGTCGCGCTCAGGGCGTTCTCGGGCCACTCGATCGTGCGCGTGACGCCGTCTGACAGCGCGATCTGGGGCCGCGTGGCCTGGAAGTCCAGAAACTCCTCGGCGTCGAAGGCCCCGAACCGCCGCGCCTCCCAGGCGTCGTTCAACGTTCCAACCGCGAGGCTCGAAGCCTCCGCCGCGTCGTTCCATCCCGTAAAACCGGCGATCAAAACGGGGCGCTCGAGCTGCGGCATCCAATCCAATTTAACGTATTTATTAGCCATGGGGCAAGCTTACCACGCCCCCCGCTCCGCCCGGCGCGGGGCCGGCAGGAATCAGACGAAGCTCCTCTCCAGGCGTAGGGCCTGCTCCAGACGCCGCTCGTACTCCCAAGCGGGGATCTCCCTCGCCCCGAGGCTGGCGAGGTGGTCGTTTTGGATCTGGCAGTCGAGCAACGCGTACCCTCGCTCTTCCAGCCGCCTCACCAGGTACACGAAGCAGACCTTGGAGGCATCGCGCGCCCGCGTGAACATCGACTCCCCCATGAACGCCCCGCCCAAGGAGACACCGTATAGGCCACCGACCAGTTCGCCGTCTCTGTATGCCTCGACGCTGTGGGCCTTGCCGGCCCGGTGCAGGCGGACGTAGGCGGCGACTATCTCCGCGCTGATCCAGGTCTCCTCCCTCTGCGCGCAGGCCCGCACCACCCCCTCGAAATCCCCCTCCACCCTGACCTCGTAAACACCTTTTCGGATCACACGCGCCAACGACTTCGCCACACGCAAATCCCCGAACTCGAGAACGCTCCGGGGGTCCGACTGGTAGAACCTTATCTGCCCGTAGCCGTCGGCCATCGGGAACGCCCCCGCCCGGTAACAGGCCTCCAGCATCTCCACCGTCAATCTCACGTCGCCATCTTACAGCCGCACCCGAAAACGCTCTAGAATGGACCCGTCGTGAACGAGATAGAGCGCCCCACACCCAACTCCGCCCGCGCCGTCCGGACATACCCCGTCGCCCCCGGCCGTCTGCTCGCCGCTTTCGGAAGGGCCGTCGAAACGCTGCCCCGCTGGAGTGCGGGGCCCTCGGGGGAGGGCGAAGTCAGGGCCGTCCGCACGACGCGCCTCCTCCGCTTCCGGGACGACGTAAAGATCCGGGTGTTCGCCGAAGGAGCCGGCGCCGGGGCGGAGCTTACGAGCAACTCCCGGATCGGCAAGGGCGACCTGGGCCAGAACCCCCGCAACATCAAAGAGCTCCTGAGAGCCGTCGAAGACGAGGCGCTGAGGGAGGAAGCCTAACGCTGAAGCGTGCCGAAAACTACTCCCGGAAACCCTCGAGGATGGCCTCGTTGGCCTCCTGGTCCGGGATGAGAACCTGGGCGCCGCTGGAGAGGGTCTCCGGGTAGCCCTTCAGTTGGACGGCCTGCAGGTCCCCGTCTCCGCCGTTGGTCGCGAGGGCGCGGCCCAGGGAGATCGCCTGCAGGAGCCCCAGGTCGGTGTCCACGTTTTCGTTGGCGATCTTGAGCATGGCCGGCATCTTGGTGAACGTGTTCCACGCGAGCATTTCGGAGCGCAGGGCGGCGAGCAGCTCTTGCTGGCGGCGAATGCGGTCGAGATCCCCGCCCGCAGTGCCCCGGTAGCGGGCGTAGGCCAGCGCCTCCAGCCCCTTCAACTCCTGAGTGCCGGCGGGTATGTGCACGCGGCGGCCTTCTATGCCGAGTCGTATCGGTTGCTCTACCTCCAGCGTGACTCCACCCAAGGCGTTGATCACGTCCTCGAAGCCGTTGAAGTCCACGATGGCGTGGGAGTCTATAGGCACGCCTGTGAGGTTCTCCATCGCCACCTTTGCCTGCTCGACCCCGCCGTAGGCGTAGGCGGTGTTGATGCGGTCCTCCACGCCGGGCTCGACCTCGACAAACAGGTCCCTTGGGACGGACAGGAGCTCGATGCGCCCGGTCCCCGGTGTCACCTGCGCCAGCATCATCGTATCCGAGCGGCTCGACGAACCCTCCGCGACGCTCGGCCGGCGGTCCACCCCCAGCACGAGCACGTTCAGGACCTCCTCGGAAGCGGGCGGCGGTTCCGGCTTCTCTTGCTCCGGCTTCTCGGCCTCCTCGGGCGTCTCCGGGTCCGGCACGATGCCGGTCTCTTCCTCGGGAAGCGCCGTTCGTTCGCCCAGCGCGTCGAGCGGCGCGGGACCTCCAGCCGGGTCCGCCCCGTTCGTACCGGAGCCCATACCCCCGCGGGCGAGGTTTTCGTTCTGGGGCAGGAGGGCCGGCAGCGACACCCCTGTTTGGATCCCTACGCCGATCAGCACGCCGATCAAGACCGTGAAGATCCCGAGCCACCGCCGCCTGCGATAAACTTTGTTCCACTGCGCCCGGCGGGCGGAACGGGACTGGTCCTCGATGGAACGGTACTGGTCTTCTCTTCGGTACAAGTCTTCTCTACCTAACCTTTTGTGAGCCGCGGACAATTCCCCTACCCGCTTCGGTGGGGGCGGATTTACGCCGCTGCAACATATCTCTTGCCGGGCAATACTAAACGATTACGACCCCGGATGGTTTTGGAGGTTCGGAGGAGCCTACGAGAACTGCCGGATCTCCGACCGTCTACCGCCGCGGGGCTCCCCCTCCCGAGCCACCGGGTGATCCTGGCCTGGCGGGACGGCCGCCCGGTCCTCCGGGGGAAGAGGGCCTCACGGGTGGGCCGCCCTTTCGTTTTCTCAGGCCTCCGGCGAGCATCGCCGCGACCGTCCGGTCGCCGAGGGCGGCGGTTCTCCGGCGAAGGTCCCGCACCGTTTCAAGCTCGTCCGGGGTGAGGGCGTAGCCGTGTTCGGCCAGGGTGCGTTCGGAGTCTCTCCTTATGCCGGACAGGAAAGCCGGGTCGGAGGCCGCCCTCGCGGCCAGGTCCCGCAAGACCGCCTCACGCACGGGCAGGCCCCGTCGCGGGATTGCGGGCGAAGATCAGGTACGAGCTCCGACCGGGAACGGGCTCGAACTCGACGTCCCCGTAGCCCGCCTGCGCCAGCCAATCCCGATACTCCCCGGCAGTGTACGTGTTGCCGCGCGCCGTCGTCACGAGCATGTTCACCGCGAAAAGCGCGGCTTCCTCGCCCAGGCCCCGCACGAACTCCCGGATCACCAGGAGGCCACCGGGCGCGAGCAGGTCACGCATCCGGGCGAAGAGATCCCGGTTCTCCCGCGGGCCGTACATGTGGGAGGTGTTCCCGAAGTAGACGGCGTCGAAGGGCCCGTCGGGTAGGGTTTCGTTCATGTCCCCGGCTATCGTCTCGACGCCAGCCGTGTGTAGAGTTTCCTGCATAAGGTCTATGACTCCGGGAAGGTCGAAAACCGTTACGCCCGCGCCGCCAAGCGCGAAGGCCTCGGCGTTGGCGCCTGGGCCGCCTCCGACATCGAGTATCCGCGCCCGATCCGGCAGCCGGGCCAGGACGGAGGAGGCGACGGCCTCCGCACCGGGCGCGGCCCCTCGCCGCATGGCCGCTATAAACGTCGCCGTGCCACCGAAATCCGGGGCGGTTCGGTCCTCCGCGGGTTCGCCGGTGCGCAGGATATCGGGCAGGCGGGTCCAACCCCCGATCAGCCCGAACCGATGCACGACGCTCTGCCCGACGTACTCGGGGTGGTCCGCCCGCAGAAGCGGCCCCCGGTGCTCCTCCAAAAGCCCAAAACCGCCAGCCCCCTCATCCAGCACCCCAAGCTCCGCGAGAGCCGAGAGAACAATATGGACGGCCCGTCCGTCCAGCCCGAGCTCGCGGGCAACCTCCCCGGACGGCCGGGGCCGGTCGGCTACGGCTTCGAGGAGGCCATCCCGGAGGGCCGAGCCGAGCAGTATCGCCCACCGCCAGTCGAGATCCGTGTAGTTCACGGGCGGCTCAAAGCAGCGGCCCGATCTCCCCCACCACCTCGCCGTGCAGGCCGCGCGTGGGCCGCGACTCCGGCCCGTTGCCCACGACTTCCACCCCCCGGCGCCTGAGGGCGGCGAAGGCCGCCGGCCGGCCGGCCCGCCCCCCGCCGTCCGAGGTCTTGAGCGAGAGCCCCCAGCCGTCGGGGCTGCCGGCGACGAAAACGCCCTCTGCGCCGCTCTTGCACAGAAGGTCCGTCGCCTCCATCACTTCCGTATCCAGCCTTCCCGTCCCGGCGACCGTGAACGGGTGGGCCCGCATCGCGCTCCGGACCCTCTCGGCCGCCGCGGCTACCTCTTCGGAGAGCCCCTCGCCAGTCGCGAGCCGGGCGAAGCCGGTGGCCAGGTTCTTCAGTGGCAGCGCGAAGGCCGGTACGCCGCAGTCGTCGCCCGCCAACAAGACCTCGTCTTGCGGCAGGCCGCAGACTTCAGCCAGGAGATCCATGATGCGGCGCTGCAGGGGATGGTCGGGGCGGCGGTAGCCGCCGGTGTCGAGCCCCTCGTGGGCGCAGACGGCGAGCATTCCCGCGTGCTTGCCGGAGCAGTTGCCGTGGATCGGACGCGCCTCCTCCCCGCTGCGGGCCAGCTTCGCCGCATCCGGGGCGTACATGGGCGGGTGGGCGCCGTTCTGGAGGTCGCCCTCCGAGAGGCCGGCCTTCTCCAGGAGGGAGCGGACGGCGGCGAGGTGCGGCCCTTCGGCGTTGTGGGAGGCACAGGCGACGGCCAACTCCTCGTCAGTAAGGCCGAAGGCGTCCGCCGCGCCGGAGAGGACCAGCGGGAGCGCCTGAAAGGGCTTGGCGGAGGATCGGGCGTAGACGTAAGCATCCGGGTCGCCGGCCGTATCGAGCACCTCGCCGGACGGGTCGCAGAGGACGAAGCGGCCCCGGTGGACGCTCTCCACGATGGCCCCGCGGCGGACGGCGACGAGGGGTACGTCTTCAGGGAGACCGGCGCCGTTATCGGGCGG
>JACDFX010000030.1 GCA_013815575.1 Rubrobacter sp. | reverse complement strand
GATGCGGGCGGTCAGCCTGCTCACCGCAAACCCGATGCGCTCGAGGAGCGCCGCGAACAGCAGGTTGTGCTCGTAGCAGTAGCCGCCGCGGTCGCGACGGATCAGCTTGTCCTGCATGGCGTCCATCTCGAGCGAGATACCACGCCCCAGCACGATGTCGAGGTTCTCGAACGGGATCGCCGCAACGTGCGCGCGGTGCAGACCGCGCAGCGTTTCGGCCGTGGGCTTGAGGTCGCCATCGTACCCCACGCGCTCTAGATAGGCGTCCACGTCCAACTGTTCGCTGCGCCACTCGGACGTGGGGACGGTGGTAGCATTCGTGTCGTGTTGGGCCGTGGCGATCATCCTGCGACTCCGACGGCCTCGGCAGAGTTGACGGCCTCGGCAGAGTTAATAGCGACGGTGTCGACCAACCAGCCGAAGATTTCCCGCACCGCCTCCCTGGCATCTTCGGACGTGAGCCGCCCATCGGTGACATGCTCGAAGGCACGGGCCAGATAGAGGGAGGGCTCGTCGATGACGTCGGCTCCCGTCCTGTCGAGGATCTCTCGCAGATGCACTTGGGCGCGCCGTGTCCCTCCCGGAGACGGGCTGGCCCCCATTACCGCCACCGGCTTGCCCCTCAAATGGGAGTCCGGCGTCCGGCGCGACGCCCAATCAATGGCGTTCTTGAGGACGGCGGGGACGGAGCCATTGTACTCGGGCGTGGCGATCAGTAGCGCGTCAGCCCGGGCGATGGCTCTCTTCAGAGCAGCGACCTCCTCGGGATCCCCCGCCGCTTCGAGGTCGCCGTCATAGAGAGGCACTGTTCGCAGGTCGAAGTCATCTATTCGGATGTGCTCGGATGCCAACTCGCGGGCTTCCTGGATCAGGGCCTGGTTGAACGACCCACTGCGGAAGCTGCCCACCAGAGCCAGGATGCGGATCTCATTATTGTTCGACGATTGCATAATTGCCCTCCTGCTCCGCGCTTCTTGCTGCTTCTTGCTTCAAGCGCCCGCGGGCTTCGCCCGGCGTGCCATCGTGGTTAGCAAGCCGACGATGACCACCGCAGCAATCACGTGCATCAGCTCAAGCGCCAGGATCATGGAGATAGGCGCGCCGGTGATGGTGAATGGTGGAACCAACGAGAGTACCAGCACCACGGCCGCGACGACGCGGAAGACGCGCACCGGGCGACGGGCAAACCGGTCAATGAGCGCGTAGACGATAGTAGCGGCCACTGCGCCTTGGGCACTCAAGGCGGCTACCACCGGGAGTGTTATAGGCCCCTGCCCATTCACGACGATCTCCTGCGGCATAGCTCCCGCTGACGCCGCGACGAGGTACACGACGGCATTCGCGACAGCGGCCACAAGCGCAGCCAGCAACCCTACCGGCACCAGCCGGCCCCACTCGACCCGCTCCTCGTCGCTAACGAGTGCGTTCTGTACGGACTCCATAAGCTCTTCCTCTCTACTCGACAACCCTCTGGCCAATACAGTACCTTATTAGATAATCTATGTCAAGACTATATATGAGAAGAGTAAATCTGCTATACTTCTGGCATGGCTGATTCAATGAAGGAGCGAGCGGGGCGAGAGAAGCGAGAAGGCTTCGTTCCTCGGCCGCTCGCGGAGCACATGGGCTGGTTGATGTCGCGGGCGAGTCACACCATCGGGGCGGCCCTGATGGGAAGCCTGGCTCCTCTAGGCTTGAACCTCCGTGATTACACGGTGCTGATTGCGGCCGAGCGGGCGGCCATTGAGGGAGTCCCCCAGACGCAGTTGGCGCTGGCACAGTCCGCGAGGTTAGACAAGTCCACGATGGTGGTGGCCGTAGATGCGCTCGAGAACGAGGGTTTGGTGGAGCGGCGGCCGGACCAGAAGGACCGGCGGGCGAGGATCGTGGTGCCTACGGACGCGGGCCGGAAGCTCCTGGCTCGCGCCGAGGGGGTGGTGCTGGGCGTAGAAGACGATGTGCTCGCCGACCTGAGCGCCGAGGAGCTGCGGGTGGTGCGCGGCCTCCTTACCCGCCTCGTGGTGGAGCGGCGCTCGGCGGACGACGAGCCTGGCTCATGTGTCTGATGCCGGGGTAGGGCGACCGCGACCGAGGGGGTGCGGATGTCGCGGGCCAAGGAGCTACTCGCGTTTTGCTACTCGCGTTTCGGTTCTAGCGCAAATGTGAGTAGGCTATGCACTACACGGAATGCCCCTTCCGTGTAGTAAAGTGGTCCCATGAAGACGGAAAAGCACCGAGAAGGCGTCGTTTATCTGGAGAAGTTCACTTCACGGAAGGATAGACGGCCAGAGCCGGGCCTCGATGAGACACCCGACGGCCTCTCCGTGTGGGTGGGTCGTTTTCTGGAGTTGGCGGTGGTCGGGGTGCGATCTCGGACTGTTGCGGAGAAGGCGGCGCTGCACCTGGGGAGGTTCCTGGAGTTCTTCGAGGAAGCCTACGGACACGACCGGGTCTCGACGGTGGTGCGCCGAGATGTGCAAGAATGGCAGCGGTCGCTCGTTAAGCAGGAGCTAGCGCCTTCCACCGTGAACAACCACCTGGCCTCGCTCTCGGCGTTTACAACTTGGGTAGACACTCAGGCACCGGGGCTCTTCCCGGCGGGGGACCCGGCGAAGGGGATCAAGGAGTTGAGGTTGCCGCCGCTTGAGCCGCGGGCGCTGTCGGAGTCGCAAGTCCGGTCTTTGAAGAACGTCTGCGACAGGCTCAAGCGTTTTCACGGGCTGAAGGGCCGGGAGTGGAAGAAGGACGGTGGTGGGTCGCCTGCTCATGCCAGGGGGAGGCCGGTACGGGACAGGGCGATAGTGTTCGTACTGCTTTGCACCGGGCTCAGGCGTGAGGAGGTAGTCACGCTGGACCTCGGTCAGGTGGAGCCGAATGAGCCAGACGGCTTGCGGACCGCCAGGCGGGTTCGCGTCCGCGGGGTGAAGGGAAAGGGAGGTACGGAGCGTAACGTCTTCCTCTCCAAGGACGCCCGCGACGCCCTGGCCGAGTACCTGGAGATAGAGAGACCCAAGGACGCCGGCGAAGCCACCGGGAGCGAGGCGCTGTTCCTGAGCGCCGCGGGGACGCCCGCTCGGCGCGCGGACGGCAGGCTTTCCGTGAGGGCGGTCAACCTCTTGCTGGAAAGGATCGGGCGCTGGCACGATGCGGAGGTCACCGACCCGGACCGCCGGATCTCCCCATTGAGGCCGCACGACCTGAGGCACACTTTCGCCTACCGCCTGGCGGCGGAGACCGGCAAGGACGCCTACGAGCTGGAGCGGCGGCTCGGGCACGGCTCCCAGCGCTACATCCAGCGCTACACCAACCCGCCGGAGGAGGTGGCGGCCGGCTACGTGGAGCAGTTCTGAGCGTGGCGAGGACCGTGCCGCTCGATTGCGGCTGGTGACAGCGACCGTAACCCTCCCCCTACACGGAGGCCATCTAGAGGAGGCCGGGTGACGCAGGTGACAGCCGAGGACGTCGTCGATCTCTACTCGGGTCTGCTGGCGCGGGGCGTCCAGCTCTGGGTGGATGGCGGCTGGGGCATCGACGCGTTGCTCGGGCGGCAGACCCGCCCGCACAAGGATCTCGACGCGATCGTCGCCTTCGGGGACCTGCCGGCGCTCGCCCGGTTCCTGGGCGGGCGCGGGTTCGCGCTCAAGGAGATCTGGTCTGAGAACCTGTGGACACCGTGTCCCGAGCCACCCGCCCTGATCGGGCGCGAGCGCCCGGCCGCGGAGGCCGCCACGGCGTTCGTGCTCCACGACGGTTCGGGCTGCGAGCTCGACTTCCACGTCGTGCGCTTCGACGAGCACGGTCGTGGGATACCCGCCTGGGACAGCGACTTCGTCTTTCCTCCCGAAGCGTTCGCGGACCTAGGGATCGTCGGCGGTACGAGGGTGCGATGTTTGTCGGCGGAAACGCACATGCGCACCCACACCGGCTACGTGCTCAAGGAGAGCGACGTGCACGACTTGCGTCTCCTCCACGACCGGTTCGGCATCGACTATCCCGATGAGGTCGCGGACCTCTTGTCCGCTCGATAGGCACATCGGTCGCGCGGCCCCGTGCAACCTGGCGATCGCCAGACGAGAAATTTCCCGCCAATGGTGTGACAGCCATGCGTAGACGAATTAGTGAGTCGGTGTCAGAGGTGGGAGACGGAGACGACGGGCTGCAAGATCAAGACTCCGATCTGGCGCGGAGGTTCGATGAAAGGGCAGCCGCGAGCGACCGAAGGGATACTATGTGCCGGCCCGTCTTGCCGGTCGCCCCATTATCCAAAATCAAGCCCTTTACCCTCTCTCGTGCATGAGCGGTATCTCCGGGGGTTCTGGCTTCGTGGCCTGTGTCATTCCGTCTTGTAGACGAAGAGGCGGTTCAGGTGCGACGTGTTCCCGGCGGGGAAGGGTTGGAACGCTTCGCTCATGGTTACCCTGCGCCACCGACCATCGTCCTCCAGCGAAGCCTGCTTCTCCTCGAAGCCTTCATTCCGGTACACGTCGTCGCGGACGCTGAAGATCACCCACCCGCCCGGTTTGACGACCCGCAATAGCTCGTCAAGTGCCTCTGGTGGGGCGTGGTTCGTGGTGAAGACCCCAACGGAGACGGCAGCCGAAAAGGAATCGCTGCCGAACTCCAGAGGTTCGCCCAGCACCATACGGTGCAACCTGCGGTACGCGTTTTTCTCGCCCGCCAACTCGAGCATGCGCTCTGAGATGTCTATGCCGACGATCTCCTCGTAGCCGAGCACGCGCAAGATGCTTCCGAACATGCCGGTGCCGGCGCCGGCGTCGAGCACGGTGCCTCCGGGCGCGACGTGGCGTCCGACGAACCCCGCCGCCACGGCGGGTAGCGAGTAACCCAGGCTCAGCATGTCGTCTTCGTAGTCCTGCGCCCACTGGTCGTAGCTGTCCGCAAGCTCCCGGTTGTCCCTCGCCGCGTACACCCTCTGCAACCTCTCGGACCTCGTCGAACCGTCCAAACCTTCCCCTCTCTTTAGGACGGACCACCCCGCCCTCGGCATCGGACACGTTACCGCGCCCATTATCCTACACAAGGCCCGCTGGCCGGTCACGGCAGGCCTACTGCGGGCCTTGTTACGCACCTCAAAGAACCGCGGCCCGTTCAGCAGCAGGGAGGACCCCATATTGTTATAGTATGCAATCTGATCCGCATGAGGCCCGAAGTTGCGGTGAGGTTGGGGGACTATACGGCAGGACAAAGGACCTTAGACGCTGAGGTTTGGGACCATCGACACCCGAGGTCGGCGGTGTGATCGCGCAAGAGGGGCTTTGCGCGTTCCCCATGTCTCTGAAGAGGCATCGCAATGGCGGCGAACTAGGAGGAGAGAAGATGGCGGGCAGCAAGGCGGGGTTGGAGTCGGGAGACCTGTTCCAGAGAAGGGCGACGGGACTCCTCAAGGGCTGGTCTGTAAGGGATGCGTTCGTTTACTCGGCGTTCTCGATCAACCTCATCACCCTTGGCCTCTTTATCTTCTCCCTGGCGCCGTTCATACCGGAAGGGTCGCTTATACTCGCCATCGTCCTGGCCGGACTGTACCTGGTCTTCCAGGCCGTGACCTACGCCTCCCTCATAGCCGTGATGCCGCGGGCCGGCGGCGACTACGTGTGGGTCAGCCGCGTGCTCGGGGGCGGGCTCGGCTTCGTGCTCGCGGTGATGGGCTACTGGTTTATCCAGTGGCACTGGGTACCCATCTACGCAAACATCCTCAACGTGCAGGTGATTGTCCCCCTGGCCTCCATCGTCGGCGTGGGCGACGCGGCGGCCTTCTTCGGTGGGCCTTCCGGTTTGTTTATCTCCTCCTTGGCGGTCGCGGGGCTCGCCGCCCTGTACGTCTCGCTCGGGATGCGGGCCTACGCCAGGATCCAGAAGTTCTGCTTCTACGGTGGGGTGGTAGGGCTTGCGATCATGCTCGCCCTCCTGGCCTTTAACTCGAACGCCGACTTCGTCTCTGCCTTCAACTCCCAGGCAGGGGAACTCTACGGCGCGGGCGGCGACGCCTACGGGAAGACCCTGGAAGCCGGAAGCGTGCAAAGCGACGGCCCCGCGCTCGGCCCGACGCTGCTCCTGATCCCGATGATCGTCTTCTTCAACCTGTGGTCCAATTGGGGTGCGACGCTCTACGGCGAGGTCCGCGGTGCCTCTGACTTCCGCAGGAACATCTACGCCATGGGGGGCGCCCTGATCGTGACGTCCGCCGTCGCGGTGGTTATGCTCCTCCTCTTCGCCAAGACTTTCGGCTGGGACTTCTACTACGCGGCGAGCAATGCTTACTGGTCGGGCGCGGACAACGCGGCGACCGCGTCATGGCCGTACCCTGGGCTGTTCGCGGCCTTCCTGCTTGACAGCCCGGTCTTGCAGGTCCTTCTGGTCGGCCTGCTCTCCTTGTGGTTTTTCGGATGGGTGGGTACCGTCTTTCTGTCGGGGAGCCGCGTGGTCTTTGCCGCGGCCTTCGACCGGATCCTCCCGGAATGGGCCTCCAGGACGACGAGGGGCGGGGTTCCCTGGGCGGCCCTCCTTCTCATGCTGATCCCCTCCATCCCAATAAGCTACCTTTACGCCTTCGGCGATAACTTCGCCACCTATACGCTGGATGCCACGCTCGTCATAGCGATAACTTTCCTGGGTTCGGCGGTGGCGGCGGCCATCCTCCCGTGGCGCATGCCCGAGGTATACGAGGGGTCCCCCATAGCCCGCTACAAGATTTTCGGGATACCCTTGATAACTTTCTGTGCCACCGCTTTCGCAGTCTTCCTGGTCTTCTGCCTCTACCAATGGGTCGTACGCGACGTCTACGCGGTGAACAACCCCGCCTCGGCGGTGTACATGCTTTCCCTGTACGTGCTGGCGGTTCTTATCTATGTCGTAGCCAGGGTGGTCAGGCGCACGCAGGGCATAGACCTGGGCGCGGTCCAGAGGGAGATACCGGAGGACTGACACCCCCGGCGGGTCGCGCGACAGGGGGGACGAAAGGAGCGATATGGACGAGCGGCTTCTGGACGCCCTGTGGCGCGTGCCGTCCTTGCGGGGGAGAACCCCCGAGGAGGTCGGGCCGCGGCGGATGGGCGGGCTCACGAACGAGAACTACAGGGTCGAGGCAGACGGCGAAGCCTATGTGCTGCGTATCCCGGGCAGGGGTACCTCAGAATATATAGACCGGGAGGTCGAGGAGCACAATGCCCGCGCCGCCGCCGAGGCGGGGGTCAACGCCGATGTCGTCTTCTTCGACGCGGCGGATGGCCTGATGCTCACCCGCTACCTGGAAGGGTGCGAAACCATGAGCCCCGAGTCGTTCACCACCCGTGACGGCGTCCCGGCGCGGGCTGGCCTGGTGCTAAAGCGCATGCACGCGAGCGGGCAACAGTTCCGGTTCCGCTTCGAGCTCTTCGCCATGATCGAGAACTACCTGAAGGTGCTCGGGGAGAAGGACGTGGCTCTACCCGAGGGATACCATGACGTCGTCGGGGAGGCCGGGGCCGTGCGCGAGGCGCTGGAAGCCCGACCCCCGGAGCTCGCCCCCTGCCACAACGACCCCCTCACAGAGAATTTCATGGACGACGGAGAGAGGGCCTGGCTGCTGGACTGGGAGTACTCTGGCATGAACGACCCCTTCTGGGACCTCGGCGACGTCTCCGTGGAGGCGGGCCTCAGCGAGGAGCAGGACCTGCAGATGCTCGAAGCCTATCGTGGTGCGGGCCTCTCCCCGGAGGACGTAGGCCGTACGACCATCTACAAGGCCATGGCTGACCTGCTGTGGACGCTGTGGGGGCTCATCCAGTATGCCAACGACAACCCCACCGACGACTACTGGGCCTACTCCACCCAGCGCTTCGAGCGATGCAGACGCCTGATGGAGTCACCGGGCTTCGGAGATCACCTGAGGGCCGTGAGGACCGGGCGAAGGTAGGCCCCCTACAGCGGCGCGCAAAAGGAACTCTCCCAGGCCGGGCATCAGGAGAGACTTCTCAGGCGGATCGTGCTCGCTGGTCTCAGTCCTTCGGGCGGGGTGGGTTACCACTTGTGGACCCCATTGTCAGGGGATAGGAAGCGACAAGGTTCTGCGCACGGCGGCATCTGTCAGGGAGCCGAAGACCTCGTGCGCGTCCAGCACGACACCCTGTGCGGAGGGGACCCCGATCACGTACAACCCCGCGCTGCGCGCCGCCGCCACGCCGGTGGGGGAATCCTCGAGCGCGATGCTGCGGGCCGGATGTGCCCCCAGAGCTTCGCACGACCGCAGGTATATCTCGGGCGCGGGCTTGGGCTCACGGACGTCGTCGGCCCCGACCACCAGGTCGAAGGCGTCGCTGAAACCCGCCGTTCCCAACGCCGCCTCGACCAGGGCCCGCGGCGAGTTAGAGGCCACGCCTATCGGCATCCGGTCCGGCATGGAGAGGCATTCCTCCACGAGCCTTGCGGCCCCCGGGCGCGGAACGGCGCCACCGACAACCTTCTCCCAACAGCGAGAGAGCAGCTCCTCGGCCAGCTCCTCTTTTTGGTCTGGACGGTCCAGGATCTCCGCGAGGGTGCCGCCCAGGTCCCTGATGCTCGCCCCGAGCAGCATCTTCCGCTCTCGCTCGCCATACTCCCGGCCGTATTCTTCGAGTAGGTCGGACTCCGCCTGCATCCACAGGTCCTCCATGTCCAGCAGCAGCCCGTCACAATCGAAAATTACGGCTTCTGCCTTCGCGCCCACTCACCTCACCTTTTCGCCCCTGGCGAACCAAAGGATGGTCTACTAATCTCTCATATTACAAGAATGGTGGGCGATTCCTCCCCTCCCCTCCCTGCCCTGCATTTGGAGGAGTCAGGCGCCCAGGGCCCGTCTTTGATTCACCATCGCCGCATCAGACCCTGTCGACCCGAGTCTGCCTTACCCTTGTCTATGTGCCGGATCGAAGACCCCCGTAGCTGGCCTTCTCGCCCCGCGTTGTCGCCGAGAAGGGCAAACC
>JACDFX010000334.1 GCA_013815575.1 Rubrobacter sp. | reverse complement strand
GCCCTATCTCGAGGGCGACCTCCGCCTCCGAGTAAGCGTCGGGCAGGAGCGCCGGGTCCCTCTTGTTGCGACCGATGCCGACGGAGATGGTCAGGTCCGGGAGGAGGCCCTTCACGTAGCGCTGCACGCCCTTCGCCAGGAGTTGCGCCTTCTCGGGGAGGTCTTCGGGCGGGGTGTCTTCGGAGGAGCCCAGGAAGACTATTACGTTGTCCGAGCGGGGCCCGAGGAGGAAGTTGGAGAAGAGTTGGCGGGTCTGCATTCGGACGGCCTCGGCGAGGCGGCGCTTGAGTTCCTGGATGGCCGGTTCCTTCGGTTTGCGGCGTTCGAGGTAGCGCGCGAAGTCGTCGATGTCCACGATCAGGACGAGCGCCCCGTTCGCGAGGTCCGCCCCAAGGTATCCGGCCCGCTGGAGGAGCAGGTTGACGGACCCGTAGTGGCCGTTGATCAGGTCGTCCACAAAGTCCCCGCGCACACCGAGCTCGGTCTCGAGACGAACGCGGTCTTTGCCGAGTTCGAACTCGAGGATGCGCCTGGCCCAGTACAGGTGGACGACGTCCTCCGGACGAAGGGTCTCGCCTTCGAGGTCTACCCAGAGGTATCCCGCCGGGGCCCCGGTTCCTATGGGGGTCCAGAAGAACTCCCGGTCCTCGACCCGCCAGCGTTCGACGGGTATGGAGAGGTATCCGTCGGGGAGCCTCGCGTAGCGGTCCCGCCTCTCGCGGCGCGTCTCGTCCACGCTGGAGGACCTGGACGCCCGAAGCGTAAGGTCCTCCAGCAGGCCCCACAGGCGGTTCTCCTCCCTGGCGCCGGGGGCGCCGGAAATAAGACGGCCCACCGGATCCTCGACGACCACCGAGCGGCCCAGGAGCCCGGAGATGCGCGCCACCGTCTCCGCGACGGAGGTCTCGCCACCGGTACCCTCAAGCAGCTTCCTCCCGGCGCTGTGGGAGAGCAAGAGCAGGTCGTCCCCGCCCGCGAGCGCCGCCTGCAACCGGCGCAGCGGCACGTCGGAGGGAAGCACGAGAAGCCCGAGGCCCAGGGCCGACATCTTCTCCGTTACCGCCGTCGGAACCGCGGCGCCTGAGCGCCAGACCACCACGGGGGAGCCCCCGGCGGCGACGCCCTCCAGAAAGTCCTCGTCGAGGGTCTCCCTCGTGGTGACGGCCGCCTCGTCCGGGCCGAGCCAGCCCTTCAGCGGCTCCTCGACGGCCAGGCCGGTGACCAGCCGGGAAGGGTCGCCGGGCAGCGGGCAGTCCGCCTCCAACTCTTCCAGGAGTACCCGGGACAAGTCTCTCAAGATCACGGCCTTCTCCGTTCGCAACGCAATGTAACCGGCCCGTATCATTGTGGAGGCAGCACCCGCGAATGGCAAACCGGCCTGTCGAAAAGCGGAGGGCGGGTGCTAAAATTAGCCCCAAAGTAATCTGCTTCTTTGGCCTCCTCAGAGGGGGCCGTATACTTGCCGGTAGCGTTCCGAGAGAAGGGGTGATGGTCCATCGCCGATAACCAGATCGTCGTGCGGGGAGCCCGCGAGCACAACCTGAAGGACGTTACCGTCTCCCTGCCCCGCGACGTGATGGTGGTCGTGACCGGCCTCTCCGGGAGCGGCAAGTCCTCGCTGGCCTTCGACACGATCTACGCCGAGGGCCAACGCCGCTACGTGGAGAGCCTCTCCGCCTACGCCCGCCAGTTCCTCGGCCAGATGGACAAGCCGGACGTGGACCACATAGACGGCCTCTCCCCGGCCGTCTCCATCGACCAGAAGACCACGTCGAACAACCCCCGCTCGACGGTTGCCACGGTGACGGAGATCTACGATTACCTGAGGCTCCTCTACGCCCGCGCCGGGCGTCCGCACTGCCACGTCTGCGGCTTTCCGGTCGCCTCCTCGACCCCGCAGCAGATGGTCGAGAAGGTTCTGGCGTTGCCGGAGAAGACGCGCTTCATGGTGCTCGCGCCGGTGGTGCGCGGGCGCAAGGGCGAGTACGGGAAGATGTTCAAAGATCTGGCCGAGCAGGGCTACGCCCGTGTTCGCGTCGACGGCGAGACCCACGAGTTGCCGGTCGACCTCGGGCTGGACAAGAACTACAAGCACGACATCGAGGTCGTGGTCGACCGGCTCGTGATCCGGGACGGCATGGAGCGTCGCCTTACCGACTCCATCGAGACCGCCCTCAAGCTGGCAGAGGGGCTGGTGCAGATAGAGACGGTCGAGAAGGACGGTGGAGGAGCTGGCGAGTCGATGCTCTTCTCAGAGTCTTTCACCTGCACGAACTGCGGGGCTTCGATAGCCGAGATACAGCCGAGGACCTTCTCGTTCAACAGCCCGCACGGGGCCTGCGACCGGTGCGACGGCCTGGGGAGCCGGCTGGAGATAGACCCGGCGCTCGTGGTACCGAACGAGGATTTGAGCGTCAACGAGGGCGCGGTCGTGCCGTGGGCCAACTCGCAGACGGAGTACCACAGGAGCGTGCTGGGCGCCCTGTCTGAGAAGTACGACATCGACCTGGACGTGGCGTGGCGCGATCTCCCGGAGGAGCACAAGAAGCTCATCCTCTACGGGACGGACGGGGACAGGATCTACGTCTCCTACAAGAACCGCTACAACCGCCGGCGGCAGTACATGACCCAGTTCGACGGCGTGGTGAGCAACCTGGGACGCCGGTACGTCGAGACGGACTCCGAGTACCGGCGGGAGAAGATCGAGGAGTTCATGAGCCACGTCCCCTGCCCGAAGTGCAAGGGCGCGCGCCTGCGCCCAGAGGCGCTCGCCGTTACGGTGGGAGAGAAGAGCATCTCCGAGTTCACCGGGCTCTCCGTGTGGAACGCGCAGGACTTCTTCCAACAGGTCGATTTCACGGCCAGGGAGTGGCTTATCGGGGAGCGGGTGGTCAAGGAGATCCGTGAACGCCTGGGCTTCCTGGTGGACGTGGGCCTCGGCTACCTGACCCTCGCCCGCTCGGCCGGCACCCTCTCCGGCGGCGAGGCCCAGCGGATACGGCTTGCCTCGCAGGTCGGTAGCGGGCTGGTGGGCGTGCTCTACGTGCTGGACGAGCCCTCCATCGGGCTTCACCAGCGGGACAACCGCAGGCTGCTCACGACGCTTGAGAGGCTCAGGGACCTCGGGAACACGCTCGTCGTCGTCGAGCACGACGAGGAGACGATCCGGGCGGCTGACTACGTCGTCGACGTGGGGCCTGGCGCGGGGATCCACGGCGGCGAGATAATCGCCGTTGGCTCCGTCGAGGATATAGAGGCCGAAGAGCGTTCGGTCACCGGCGATTTCCTCTCCGGACGCCGCAGGATAGAGCCCCCGGAGGAGCGGCGCGAGCCGACCGGGGTCATCGGTCTCCTCGGGGCGACCGAGCACAACCTCAAGGGCGTCGACGTCGAGTTCCCGCT
>JACDFX010000333.1 GCA_013815575.1 Rubrobacter sp. | reverse complement strand
TTTGGTGGGGGATGGAGTCTGGGAGGGCATCCGGCTGCACGGTGGGGATTTCGCCTTTCTGGACGAACACCTCGACCGGCTCTTCCAGGGGGCAAAGGCCATCGGAATCGAGATCGGGCTGACGCGCGAGGAGATCACGGCCGCCCTGCGCGAGACGGCTCAACGCAACGGCATGACGGAGGGCGTCCACGTGCGCCTGATGGTCACCCGCGGGGACAAGAAGACTCCTTCGCAGGACCCGCGCCTGATCGTCGGCGGCCCGAACGTGGTCATTATCGCGGAGCACAAGAAGGCGGACCCCGAGATCAAGGAACGGGGTGTCAGCCTCTTCACCTCGACGGTGAGGCGCCCGCCGCCGGACACCCTGGACCAGAAGCTCAACTGCCACAGCAAGCTGCACGAGGTCGTGGCCCTCTTGCAGGCGCTGGAGGCCGGCGCGGATGAGGCGCTTATGCTCGACCCCACGGGGGCGGTCGCAACCTGCAACGCCACCAACTTCTTCATCGTCCGGCGCGGGGAGGTCTGGACCTCGACCGGCCAGTACTCCCTGAACGGCATCACGCGACGCATGATCGTCGAGCTCTGCAAGGCCCACGACATACCCGTCGCAGAACGCGCCTTCTCCCTCAGCGAGGTCTACGACGCGGACGAGGCGTTCGTCACCGGCACCTTCGGCGGCCTCACCCCGGTAACAAACGTGGACGGACGGGAGATAGGCGATGGAAGCATGGGTCCCTTGACCCGGCGTTTGAACGACCTGTACGCGGAGGCCGTCTCCCATTCGGTCTCCCGTTCGGTCTCGCGGGGGTAGCCTGTGGAGGACTGCCTCAAACTGAGCGTGTGGTCCGGGCCGCGCAACGTCTCGACGGCACTGATGTACTCGTTCAGGGAGAGATCCGACACTCTGGTCGTTGACGAGCCGCTCTACGGGCACTACCTGAAGGTTACGCGGGCTGACCATCCCGGAGACGACGAGGTAATGGCGGTTATGGACCGTGACGGGGAGAGGGTCGTCCGGGAGGTCATTCTCGGACCCTGCGGGCGGCCGGTCCACTTCTTCAAGAACATGGCCCACCACCTCGTCGGGCTGGACCGGGGGTTTCTGGGTGGGATCACGAACGTGCTCCTGATCCGAGACCCGGCCGAGATGCTCCCCTCCCTGGCCCAACAACTTCAGGCCCCCACCCTGCGCGACACCGGCCTGCTCCAGCAGACGGAGATCCTGGACCACGCTCTCGAAAGCGGCGGGGAACCCGTCGTCGTGGACGCTAAAGATCTCCTCCTGGACCCTTCCGGCGTCCTGCGCCTGGCCTGTGAGAAGCTCGCCCTCCCGTTCGAGGAGGCCATGCTCCGCTGGCCGGCTGGCCCGAAACCCGAGGACGGCGTCTGGGCGAAGCACTGGTACGCGAACGTCCACGCCTCGACCGGCTTCTCCGCCTACACCTCCAAGACAGACGCCTTCCCGGAGAGGCTCTCACCGCTCCTCGAAGAATGCCTGCCGCTCTACGAACGCCTGACCCGGTACGCGATCCCGGCCAGAACCAGAGGCTAGTCCGCCGGGTTGGCCGCGGCTAGAGGAACGCCGCCCGCCCGTTCCGGGGATACATCCCTTTCTCCGTAACCACGGCGTCCACCGGCACGTCGTGTGCGCCGACGGGGACCTCGTCTACCACCTGGACCTCGAATGCCCCTGAGACGAGCGGTGTACCGCCTGTCAGGCCGCCTGAGAGCAGACGGTCGTAGAAACCGCCGCCATACCCGAGACGTCGCCCACTCCGGTCGAAGGCGACGCCGGGGACGAGCGCGAAGCCCACGCTGGCGGGGTCGGCGTCTGGGCATCGGTTCGGCACGGGTTCGCGGATGCCCCACGTTCCGGGGGCCAGATCCCGCACCACATCCCTCACCTCGTAGAGCCCGAGCCCGCCAGGCCCGACCCGGGGAAGTAGGAGAACCTTTCCATCGTCCAGAACGCGCCCCAAGAACTCGTCGGTCGCCAGCTCGGAGCCGAAGGACGCGTAAGCCAGGACGACGTCCGAGCGGTCGTAAGATGGGAGATCCAGAACACCAGCAAGGATGCGCTTGCTCGACGAGGCGCGTTCTCCCTCGGGTAACGCCTCGCGGCGGCGGAGGACCGCCACCCGCAGCGCGGCTTTGGCCCCCGCCGTCACGACACGGGCGGACTACGCCGGCGTCGCGCGGGCGGCCTGGAGGGCGTTGTGGAGCAGCATCGCCCGGGTCATCGGCCCGACGCCACCCGGCACGGGGGTTATGGCGGAGGCCTTCGGCTCCACCTCGTCGAAGCGCACGTCGCCCGCAAGACCACCCTCTTCCCTCCGGTGAATGCCTACGTCCACAACGACCGCGCCGTCCTTGACGTGCTCCGCCCCGACCGTCTCCCGCCTTCCCAGGGCGACAACGAGCACGTCCGCCCTGGATGCGACCTCCGGAAGGTTCCTGGTGCGCGAGTGGCAGACGGTCACCGTCACGTTCTCGCGCAGAAGGAGTTGGGCCATCGGCTTTCCCACGAGGTTGGAGCGGCCGATCACCACGGCCCCCCGGCCTTCGAGCGGGACGTCGTGGCGCCGTAGAAGTTGGACGATCCCGTGGGGGGTGCAGGGCAGCAACGACGGCAGGCCCATAGAGAGCCTGCCCGCGCTCTGGGGGTTCAAGCCGTCCACGTCTTTCTCGGGCTTTATCCGGGAGATGAGGGGCAGAGGATCCAGCCCTTCAGGCAGCGGCAGCTGCACGATGAACCCCGAAACCTCCGCGTCGTCGTTGAGCTCGTCGACGAGATCGGCCAACTCCTCCTGGGTTACGTCCGCAGGAAACCTGTGGACCCTGGAGGCCATGCCGACCTCCGTGGCGTCCGACTCCTTGCCCCCCACGTAGGTTGCGGACGCGGCGTCGTCTCCGACCAGCACCACGTCCAAGCGCACCGACCGGCCGGACGCCGTCAGCTCCTCTATGCCTTTGGCAACCTCGGCCTTTATGTCCGCTGCCGTGGCCTTGCCGTCAAGAATCCGGGCCATCATCCTCCGTAAGGTTCGCGTACTCCTCGTCCGTCCCCGCCGCCATCACGAAGTCGTTGCGGTGCAGGCCGCCGATGGCGTGTGTCCACCACGTCACCGTTACCCTCCCCCACTCCGTCAACAGCGCCGGATGGTGGCCGGCCCGCTCGGCCCTCTCGCCGATCCTGTCCGTAAAATTCAGCGCGGAAGAGAAGTCCGCGAACGGGAACTCCCGCTCCAGGCGCCTGACACCATCGCGGTCGACCACCCGCCAATCCGGCACGGCCCTGAGAAGCTCTTCTATCTTTGGGCCGTCGAGCGTCGGTTCGCCGCCCCGGCAGGGGATGCACCTCTCTCCGGCGAGCTCTGCTGCCACCCTCGACCTCCAACCCGGCACG
>JACDFX010000332.1 GCA_013815575.1 Rubrobacter sp. | reverse complement strand
CTTCTTGGTGCTATCAACATCGGGTTCGGTCCAGGTTCGGTACGGACCTTCTTCGACCCAGGCAGCTATTTCGGCTTTAGTGGTAGTTTGTTGAGCATGGTCGAGGACCGTGCTCTAATGGAGGCGGAGGTGCTTCGCCATGACCAAACGCTCGCCCGTAAGTCCGGCTCCCGGCCCACTTGAGGACTATGCCGAGAGCTTCGATGATCTCTTCGGCGCCCGCGCCCAACGCCACGGTTTCAGGCGCTACCTGGAGGGTTTGCTGTTGCCCGCCGAACGCAACAAGACCTTGACCGCCCTTGCCAACACCGAGCCCGTGTTCGGGGCGCAGCGAAGGGAAGCGCAGGGCTTGCAATGGTTCCTTTCGGAATCGAGATGGGACCCCGAGGAGGTCAACGAGCGCCGCCTGGAGCTCTTGCTCGAAGAACCCACGACCGCCCCGGACGGGGATGGCGTTCTGGTCATAGACGAGCACGGGGACCGCAAGTGGGGCAAGCACACCGCCCACGTCGGCAGGCAGTGGCTGGCCAACATCGGCAAGACCGACAACGGCGTGGTGAGCGTCAGCAGCCTGTGGGCGGACGAAAGGGTGTACTGGCCGGTGGACTTCGAGCCCTACACCCCCTCTCACCACTTCGAGGGCGGCAAGGGCGATCCGCGGTTCCGCACCAAGCTGAAGATGGCCGAAGAGCTGGTGGAGCGGGCCGCGCAGAAGAACATCCCTTTCCGGGCGGTGGTCGCGGACTCCTTCTACGGCGAGGATCGGCAGTTCAAGCGTTCTCTTGCGGAGTCGGGAATCGGCTACGTGCTGGCGCTCAAGAGGTCGCATTGCTGGTGGCACCTGGAGGGCACGATCGGCGCCCTGTGGCAAGCGGCGGAGGCCGCCGGATGGAAGGGCGTCCAGGAGCCGGGGGGATGGGAGAAGGTGGTGCGTACCTTCCGCGACGGGCACACCGAAAGGTGGTGGGCGCTTGAGGTGGAGGCAGGATCCTACGGCACCGAGCGGGCGAAAAGGGCGCTCGTGGTCACCCCAGACCCCGCGACGCTGCCGGATCTCGCCACCTGGTACCTGACCACCAACCTGCCCGCCCCCGGCGATCGCCCCGAGCAGGAAACCGAGAGCGGGCTCGCTCCGGCGAGCGTCGCGGAGGTGGTGAGGCTCTACGGTTTGAGGATGTGGGTGGAGCAGAGCTACAAGCAGGTCAAGCACGTCCTGGGATGGAGCGGCTACCAGGTAAGGAGCGACGTCGCGATCCGCCGCCACTGGCAGCTGGTGTGCTGCGCGTTCTCGTTCTGCTGGTGGGCCCACGGTCGCTTGCCCACGGAGGACGCCGAACAAGCGGAGGGCGATCTACCCGCCGGGCCGGCGGGAGGGGGGAAAGAGCAGGATGCCGGCGTCTTGGCCGGAGGCGTTGAGGGCGGTAAGGGGGTGGCTGGAACCATGGATAATGCTGTGGCGCTACTGGAGGGCGTTCTCCGGGATGCCCCCGCCCAAGGAGCTAAAAGCGCTGCTTGAGAGGGTGTTCTCGGGCAGGGGGATCTACCTTTATGTCCGTTAGCAACAAACTACCGCTAAGTACAAACAGATTAGTTCCGAGGGATGTAAGCTTGTGGGCGAAGGAGGAGCCCATGAAACCCATCCGCGTTCCCGCCCTCGACCCCGAGCAACTCGCCGCTTTGGAGAATCTGTACCGTGCCACCCGCGATGCCCGACTCAGGACGCGTGCCCAGATGGTCCTTTTAGCCACCGAGCGGCGCCTGACCGCGGCGAAGATCGCCGAGATCGTCCGCGCGAGCGAGGAGACGGTGCGCCGCTGGCTCAAACGCTACCTTGCCGAGGGGGTCGAGGGGTTGCGCGACGTTCCCCGCCCAGGTGCGCCGCGCAAGGTGACCGCGGACTACAAGGAGCGATTGCTCCACGCCGTCCGCCGCCGTCCCCGTAGCTTGGGGCTGCCGTTCTCGCTATGGACGCTGCGACGCCTGGCCGACCACATGGCGGAGCAAACCGGCATCCGGGTGGAGTACGAGACCGTCCGGCTGCACCTGAAGGCCCAAGGCATCGTCCTGAGCCGTCCCCAGCACACCATCACGAGCCCCGACCCCGAGTACGCCCTCAAAAAAAGGCAATCGAAGAGACCCGCGACAACCCCGGAGCGGGAGATCACTTCTACTACGCCGACGAGTTCAACCTGAGCTGGATGCCAACCCTCAAGGCGATGTGGAGCCCGAAGGGGCGGCAGGTGATGATTCAAACGCCCGCCCAGCCCACCAGACGCTACGGCATCGGGGCGGTGGACTACCACACCGGCCAGACAGTCGTCTTGATCCGCCGCCGCAAGCGTAGACCGGAGGTAGCCGAGCTGCTCGAAGCGCTGCTGGAGAAGCACCCGACGGGCACCGTCTACGTGGCCTGGGACAATTCCAATACCCACGAAGATGAGGAGGTCGAGGCGATTCTGCGCGGGGCGGCGGGCAGATTGGTGCTGCTCTACCTGCCGACCTACAGCCCGTGGCTCAACCCCATCGAGATGCTCTGGCGCCACTTCAGGCGCGAGGTGACCCACTGCGAGCTATTTCCGAACGTGAAGGCGCTCATCGCCGCGGCCTACGACTTCTTCGAGCGCCACAACCGAAGACCCAGCGACGTCCTCTCGATCATCGGTTCCAATCCCGCAGAAATTACGTGAATGTACTTAGTCACGGGAACGGACCCGGTGAGCATCCTCAGGGGTGCGTACCTTCCTAATGTGGAGCTTTCCGGCGCCTTCCTGCCTGCCGCCGACCTCTACACCTCCAAGCTTGGGGGCGCCGATCTCTCCGGCGCCTTCCTGATAAGCGCCAACCTCGCCGGATCGATCCTCAGCGACGCCGACCTCGAGGGGGCCAACCTCAGGTACGCCGACCTGAGCCACGCTTCCTTGATCGGCGCCGACCTCAGGGGGGCCAACCTGGGGGGCGCGAAGGTGACGGATGAGCAGTTGGATACTTGCGAGTTTCTCCAAGGCGCCACCATGCCCGACGGATCGAAGCACCCCTAACACGGAGAGTACGAACGGCCCGACTTCCTAGAACCCCCTACAGCCGTAGTTGCGCGAACCGCATTAGTTTGCGGCTCCTGACACGAGCCCCGGTCCAGCTAACCGGCTGAGGGACGAAAAACGCGGACGACGGCTGGAGGTTCCCCTCACGGGTAGAATTGTGCCAACAAGGAGGCGGTCACGCTTTCGACTATCTCCGCTTGCCTGGCGGTCAGGTCTTCCTTCCACCCTCCCGGCGTGCCCTTGCGGTAGAACTTCCCCCGGCCCTTCTCCGCCTCCGGCACGTTGGCCCAAGCGTACTCTTCGACCGCCCGAGCGATCCGCCAGTCCTCGGCGGGCAGGCTCAGGTTCGCGCAGAGGTGCTGCATGGCCCCTAGAG
>JACDFX010000331.1 GCA_013815575.1 Rubrobacter sp. | reverse complement strand
GCGCCAGGACGCCGACCGCCAAAGGCTTGCCCGCCGCGCCGAGCCTGGCGAGGGCCCCGGCGGCGGTGGCACCCGCCGGTTGCGCGGGAGGGGGCTCCCCCAGGGCCGGCAGGAGCCCGTCGCGGTCTTCTCCTCCCTCCGAGGGAACAGCCCCGGGCGGGACGCCCCCCCAGGGGTGGCCGCATTGACCGCAGAACCTGTTGTGCGGCGGGTTGGCCGCGCCGCACCGGCGGCAAGGAGTCAGATCTTCGGCCACGTTCGCCTCCTGTTCCTGCTGCTCCCGGTCTCCTCGCGCCCCGTGAACGTGGCGCGCTTTTAGGACACCTTCATGCTAAAGCCCCGTTCAGAGTCGGGCCACCCCGGCCCTGGCCCTCTTCTCGTCAGAAAGCGCGTACTTCATCACCTGCGAGAGGTCGGAGTGGCCCATCAGCTCCGCCAACTCCCTCACCTGCCCGGGGTTCTCCTGCAAATACCACGTCCCGAAGGTGCGCCTGAGGTCGTGGGGCTTTATGCCCGCCTTCTTTATCGAGCTCGACCGTACCCACCCGTAGAGGCGGCGCCGTAAAGTGTTCTCCGTTACCCGCGCCCCCTTCTCGTTTAGGAAGAGGTGGGGGGTAGGCGCCTCGCCGGCCGGGACGAGCTCGTCCCGCAGCTTCAGGTAGCGCTTGAGGCTCTTCCTGAGCTTCGGGGACATGGGAACGACGCGCTCCTTGTTGCCCTTGCCCCTGGCCACCCTCACCTCCTCCTCGCCCCTGACAAAGGAGAGATCTTCGATGGTAAGCGCCGTCGTCTCCTCTATCCGCAAGCCCGCGTAGACCATCGCCGAGAACGCCGCGTGGTCGCGGGCGGCCAACGACCGCGACACCGCGGACTTCTCCACCGCTTTTGGGTCACCGGCCCCCGCGTCAGCCTCATCGGCGGTTGATGTATCCGATGTTGCTTGGAAGGCTATGGGGGAGAGGAGCATCTCGGCCTCGCGCTTGGTGAGGTAACTCCTCTTTGGCGCCCTCTGCCGGAAGCGGACCTCGTCCAGGTCCTCGAAGGGGTTTTCGACCTTCAGCCTCCTGCGCAGCGTCTCGAAGAAGCTCTTGAGGACGGCCAGGTGGTTCTTCCTTGAGGAGTCGGCCATGCCGCGCCCGTCGCGCAAGTGGACGACGTAGGCCTCGACCTCGTTCGCGCCCACATCTATATAGGGTACGTCCACCGCGCCCTCGCCGCCGAGCCGGACCGCCACCCAGCATTGGAAGAGCTCGAGCTTCTTGCGGTAGTCGTCTATCGTCCTCTCGGACCTCCCACCGGCGCGCTTGGCGTTTAAGAAGAAGTGGATCGCGTCGCCGAGGTACAACCCCTCCGCGGCCCCGGACGACGGCGCCACGGGCTCGGTCGGCGTGAGTGCTTCCGACACGGTTCCGTGCTCCCTTCGGACTGTGATCAGCAGCTTATCCTCGTAATCTTACACGACTAAGGGACGGTTTTGGGCATACCTACGGGGTTGCGGTCCAAAAGCACCGGAAAGGGCCGGTTTGGTGTGTAAGATTATTCGCGATTCGGGATGTCCGGGCAGGGCGAGCGGAAGGTTCTCACGGCGCGGTTGCGAACCGTTTTCGGAACGCGTCTCGGGCGCGGCGTTTCCCTTCTTCTGTCAACAGCACCGACTTGGCCTTGCTCTTCGGCTCGGAGATCAGGTCCCGCCCGTGCAACCGATCCATCGCGTCCCAATCGAAGGTCTTCCACGCCCGGGCCTGGCCGTGGTCGTCGAAGGCGCCCAGCCACAGCAACGCCAGTACCGCCTCGTCTATGGCCGCTTCGTTCGCCTCGTGCGGCCCGGGTTTCGCTGTCGCCGCGCCTTCGGCCGGATCTTCGGCCGGGCCCTCGGGCGCAAACAGGCGCCGCAGCCCGTCGAGGACCTCTCGCAGCTTTCGTTCCTTTACGGCGCCGTAGCGGGCGGCTATTAGTCCCTTGTGCGTGGTGAAGAGCTTGCCGACCTTGACCACGCTCCTCCTGGGCAGCGCCTCGTCGGCCATGTCTTGCGCCTCTAGGAGCACGTCCCGCGCCGAGGGCGTTCGCGGAATACGGGAGGTGATGGCGCACAGGATCAGGTCCTCTTTATCGAAGCCGTCGGGAGAAACGATGAGTGCCGGCCTCCTCTTCCTGCCGGAGAGGTCGGTAAACGGGAACGGGACGAAGACCACCGTGCCCCTGGCGTAGGCCTCGGACCCCAAGCCCGGCTAACCTTCGGCGCCCCGGGCAGAGCCTTCGGCGACCTCGTCCCAGATCTCGTCCTCCTCGTTCTCCCAGAACGAGAAAGCGCCCTCGCCCGCGGCTAGCCACCCCAAAGACTCCCGCTCGGCCCGCTCGGCCTCCGAGATCACCGCCTCCTCCACGGCCTCGCGATCTATGGGAGATATGACCGCCACGGGCTCGCCGCGCAGGGTGAGGATCACCCTCTCCCCCATCCTGACCTTCTCTATTATCTCGCCGGTGTGCTGCTTGAGCTCACGAGTCCCCACCTTGCGCACGGCCGCCCCCTTCCCTGTGCCTTTTGGTGCGCGAACATCTCGGATATGTGAACACAAATGTAACACTTTTGCTCGGGGTGCGCCAGGGGGCCGGAGGAGGCGCCCGGAGGGTAGGAGCTTTCCGGCCGTCCTACCGAAGGCTTCTCGGCCAGTCAGGCCCCTTCGGCCATCCGCTCTATCAGGCGCAGCGTGGCCCGCGCGTCACCTAGGGCCGTGTGGTCGCCGCCCACCAGCTTCTGGTTTTTGTGGCCGCCCCTCTTGGAACGCTCGCCCGCGTAGGCTGCAAAAGCGCGCATCGCGCACTCCCAGGAGGCGAGCTCCCCGGCCAGCGCCGCACGAGCTCCCAGGCGCCCCACGGCCGCGTCCCACACTCGACGGTCGTACGAAGCGTTGTAGACCACGACCCGCTTGGCCCAAAGCGCCTCCAGCAGGTCCGGGTAGACCTCGACGAAAGGCCTCTGCCCCATGAGGCTTCTTGCGGTGTGGCCGTGGACGCGGGATGCTCCGGGCTCTACGGGGCACGAGGGTTTGATCAGCGAGTCGAACAGGGTTTCTCCCAGGCAGGATACGACGCCGACCTCGACGAAGTCTATGGGGGTGCCCAGGCCGGTGGTCTCCGAGTCCAGGACCACGAAATCTCTCCCCGACAAGAGAGAGCGCGCCCACCGGACGGCGTCCTCGCGGCCGCCCATCCGCGCGGGAGTAGCCCCCGCTCGTGTTCCGCTCGAGCTTCCCATCCTCTCCCCATCTTCGCACGGTGCGAGGGCCAGGGCCACCCCGGCGTCACCCCGAAGCGGGACGCGAAGACGGCCTCGTCCCAGGGGCCGGCCGACCGCTCGTGGCGGGGCCGTAGCCGGCTCTAGAGACCGAAGAGCGTCGGGGCAAACCATCGCGGTTCTTGCGTAAACCGCCGGGGTTGG
>JACDFX010000330.1 GCA_013815575.1 Rubrobacter sp. | reverse complement strand
CTACGTCGGCGACGGCAACAACGTCGCCCACTCCCTCGCCATAGCCTGCGCCCTCACCGGCGCCGAACTCGCCATCGCCCACCCGGAAGGCCACGGCCCCGACGAAAAGGTGCTCGAAGCGGCGGAAAACCTGGGCTCAGCCCCGACCATCACGGATGACCCCCGCGAGGCAGCCGCAGGCGCCAGAGTCGTCTACACGGACGTCTGGGCCAGCATGGGACAGGAAACCGAAGCCGAAGGCCGCAAGGAGGAGTTCGGCCCCTTCCAGGTAAACGAGGAACTGATGGGCCTCGCCGCCGAAGACGCCATCTTTTTGCACTGCCTGCCGGCCCACCGGGGCCAGGAAGTAACGGCCCGCGTCATAGACGGCCCCCAAAGCCGCGTCTTCGACCAGGCCGAGAACCGGCTGCACGCGCAGAAGGCGTTGCTCTACCTGCTGTTGGGCTAACCCCGCAACGTGCGGCGGGGGCCGTTCGTGATCGGCCCCCTATCGAATTACCCTACTGCGTGGCGGTGGTGTAGGAGCGGACCTTTCGCTCCGGTTTGATCTCCACGACGACCCATCCTTTGGGCTGTCCGGTGGAGTAGGTGACCATTACGAAAGCGAAGACGGTGTTGCGCAGGTACGTGAGCCTGCGGATCACACCCTCGTCCCCTTTCTGGATGCCAAGTTCCGGGACGTCTTCCGGGATGGCGAGGCGGCCGTGCTCCTGGTGGAGAAGCGGCGCGCTCTTTACGGTCGGTGCTTCCATCGGATCTCCTTCGGGTAGACCTCGGGTACGGGTCGCACTATAGTCGTGGGACCCTTCCCGAATCTTTGGCCCGATGGAGAGAGTTTCGGGCCGTTGGGCTCGGAGATTCTCTTAGATCAGTCCTGGACGGTCTTGTTGCCCATTGGGCTGACCGTGGTGCGCGGGATGCGGCGGCGGTGGTCGTCCCAGCCCTCGTCCACCTTGGTGAGGACCTCGGCGAGGTGGAGCTTCTCGAGAAGCCGGATCACGGGCCACGCGGGATCGAACTCGTCCTTGAAGGCGGCGAGCTTGGCTGAAGCCGGGCGGGCGTGGTGGTTGTTGTGCAGGCCCTCCCCGAACGTAACGAGCGCCAGCAGCTTGAGGTTCGTCGCGTCGTTCTCGAAGCTCTTGTACCCGAAGGTGTGCCCCGCCCCGTTGATGGCGGCGTTCAGGAGCAGGTAGACGACGGCGAGCGTGGTGAGGGCGACGAGGCCGGGGCCGATACCCCATCCGGGCCCGAAGACCCCAAAGAGAACGACGAGGGCCACGCCGGTCAGGGAGAAGCCTAAGGTGCCGCGGCGCAGGAGCGCTTTATCCAGGCGGTCGAAGGGTAGGTCGGAGGCATACTTCTGGAGGGTGTCGTCGACCATCGCCTCGCGGCGGTAGTAGTAGACGTTGCCGATCATGATCTGCCAGTACCCCTCGATGTGGGGGCTATGCGGGTCGCCCTCGACGTCGCTGAAGTTGTGGTGCTTGCGGTGGACGGCGACCCATTCCCTGGGCGAGATGCTGGTAAGCATCCACGTCCCGAAGCGCATCGCCATCGTAAGCGCCGGGTGGAGCCGGATCGACCTGTGCGAGAGCACCCGGTGAAGGTAGACGGTGGTGATGAGCGTCGCCAACTGCGACAGCCCCAACCCCACGAACACGGCTACTAGATATTCCACGTAAGACCTCCTCCAGACGAGTACCGAAACCTCCATCTGGAGCGGTCTCGTGGTTTTCTTGTGGCACGACGAGGGCCGGGGGGTAAGCCCCGGCCCCTGCGCTCTCCGATGCGTTATCGGATATTAAGAGGGAGAGACGTTCTCCGCCTGCATTCCCTTACGCCCCTGGGTCGCCTCGTAGGTGACCTTGGCGCCTTCATCGAGGGTCTTGAAGCCCTCACCGGATATGCCGGTATGATGCACGAAGAGATCCTCACCCCCGTCGTCCGGGGAGATAAAGCCGTAGCCCTTCTCGTCGCTGAACCACTTCACTGTTCCTTGGGCCATAATCAGGCGCCCACCTTTCGTGTTTATGGGCCTCCACCAAATGAAAATGCCACCCTCAGTTTTTCTAGGGGTGGCCTTCCGTCCAGTGTAAACCCACCTTACTCTTACGTTACGCATAGCAGTATAACAGAATCTCAGCGCGGGTCGTCAAGTGCGGACGACCCGCGCTGCCCGACAGCGAGGATCGGGGCCTCCCGCGTCTCACTTCCCCTTCGCCCATTCAGCCATCTTCCTGACGCCGGACCCGGGATCGTCGCCAACAACTGTGTGATCCCGGGGAGATTTACGTCTTCGACGCGATTTGCCGCAACGCCCGGACGAACCTCTCTGCCTCTTCTTCTGTGTTGTACGGGGCGAGCCCGGCGCGGACGAAGCCGCCCGATTCGGCGAGGCCCAGCCTGCGGGAGAGCGTAGAGGCGTAGAAGTCGCCGGAGGCGATAAAGAAGCCGTGGTCGGCCGCGTGCCGACAGACCTCCAGTGGCGTGCGGCCCTCCAGGCGGAAGGCAACGGTTGGGGTCTTGCGCGCGCCGTCGGGGGCCGCGTAGAGGGTTACGCCCGGGATCTCCCGCAGCGCCACGCGAAAGCGGTCGGCCAGGCGCGTCTCGTGATCCTCGATGGTCTGCATGGCGTCGAGGAGTTTTTCCCGCAGGGAATCACCCTCGCCGAGCGAGGAAATGAACTCTAGAGCCCCCCGCACACCGGCGATACCCTCGTGGTTCTGGGTTCCGGTCTCCAACTTGTCCGGGACGTGGGCGGGCGCGGGGTCGAGCCTGTGGACCTCCATTCCCTCGAAGAGATCGCGCTTTATGGCCGTTACGCCGACGTGGGGGCCGAAGAACTTGTAGGCGGAGCAGGTAACGACGTCGGCCCCGATGTCGTCCCTGTCGATCGGGACGTGCGGGGCGGCGTGGACGGCGTCCACCGCGACCACCGCTCCTACGGCTCGGGCTCGCTTGGCGATAGCGGCCACGTCATTGACCGTGCCGACGGCGTTCGAGGCGAGGCCGACGGCCACGAGCCTCGTGCTGGCGTTGACCTTCTGTTCCAGGTCCTTCAGGTTCAGGGTTAGGGTTTCGGGATCTATCTCGATCCAGCGTACCTTCGCACCTTTCTCTCTGGCGGCGGAGATCCAGGGGTCCACGTTCGCGCGGTGGTCGAGCTCGGTGACGACGATCTCGGAGTCTTCATCCCAGGTGCGGGAGAGGGCGCGCGCCGTCGCGAAGGTCAGGGTCGTCATGTTTGCCCCGAAGGCGACCTCGTCCGGCTCTGCGCCGAGAAAAGCCGCGCAGGCGTGGCGGGTCCCGGCCAGGATCTCCTCGGTCTCGGTGCTGGTTGGGAAGACGCCGTGGAGGTTGGCGCCGCCGCGCTGCATGTAGCGGGTCATGGCGTCGATAGAAGATCTCGCCACCTGCGAGCCGCCCGGGCCGTCGAAGTAGGCGACGGGCTCTCCCCTGT
>JACDFX010000329.1 GCA_013815575.1 Rubrobacter sp. | reverse complement strand
GTACGGAGTCGAGCACGCCTCCGGGGACGCTCGAGGTCGGGTTGGAGGCGGAGCCGCCGGAGCTCGACCCCAATCTGTCGAGTGCTTACGTGGACCGGCAGGTCATGTCGAGCATCTACGACAGGCTCGTGGACATCGACGAGAACGGCAAGATCGTGCCGATGCTCGCAGAGAGCTACGAGGTCTCCGGCGACGAAATGGAATACACCTTCAAGCTCCGCCAGGGCGTAGAGTTCCACGACGGCGAGCCGTTCGACGCGGAGGCCGTGAAGTTCAACCTGGAGCGATACCAGAAAGACGACTCCGTCAGGAGCACGGAGATAGAGCCCGTCGAGTCGGTGGAGGCGGTGGACGAGTCCACGGTGCGCGTGACGCTCAAGCGGCCGTTCGCGCCGTTCTTGACCGTGCTGACGGATCGGGCCGGGATCATGGCCTCTCCAAAGGCGATTCAGGATAGTGGCGGGCGCATCTCGAAGAAGCCCGTCGGAACGGGGCCGTTCGAGTTCGTCGAGCGGGTGCGCGGGGACCACATCACCGTGAAGAAGAACCCGGATTACTGGCAGGACGGTCAGCCCAAGCTCGACAAGATCGTCTACAACGGCATCGACGACGAGAACGTTCAGTACCAGAACCTGCAGAGCGGCGAGCTCGACATGATCGACTCGATCCCCTTCGTGGAGTTCAAGAGCTTGCAGGAGGGCGGAGACTATAAGGTCTCCCAGGTGCCCGGCCTCGGCTACCAGGGGTTCTACCTCAACACCCAACAGCCCCCCTTCGACAACGTGGCGCTCCGCCAGGCCGTTTACAGCCTCGTGGACCGCGACGCCATCGTCAAGGCGGTGCTCCGAAACGTTGGCGGCACGCCGGCGAACTCGCCTTTCTCCGAACAGTCCTTCGCCTACAGCGAGCAGAGCGACGCGTACCCCGAGCCCAGCGTCGAGGAGGCCAAGAAATTTCTCGAAGAGGGCGGGGAGCCGAACGGGTTCTCGTTCACCTACAAGACGGACCCCTCGCCCGCGAGCCAGCAGATGGGGCAGGTCATCCAGAACAACCTCAAGCCCGCAGGTATAGACGTCAAGCTGGAGCAGCTCGAGTTCGGGACGCTGCTGGAGGACTCTTCCAGCGGGGACTTCGAGGCGCTTCACCTGGGTTGGAGCGGCAGGGTCGACCCCGACCTCAACATCTACGACTTCATGACCACCGACGGCGACTTCAACGACTCCGGCTACAGCAACCTGGAGGTGGACGAGCTGCTAAACGAGGCGCGCATGACGGGCGACGAGGGCCGGCGCAAGGAACTCTACACACAGACGATGGAGATCCTGCACGAGGAGGTCCCCTACGTCTACCTCTACCACTCCAACACGACCACGGACTTCGCCATGCAGTCCAACGTGCAGGGTTTCACGGCCTACCCGGACGGCATCCTGAGGCTCGCCAACGTAAGCAAGAAGTAGCGGAGGGAGGGCGTGGCGTTCCTGGTCAGGCGGTTGCTGCTGACGTTGCCGATACTTTTTATAGTCAGCGTCATCTGCTTCTCCATGATCAACCTGATCCCCGGCGACCCGGCGACGGTCATCCTCGGCCCGGAGGCCACGGAGCAGGCCAAGGAGCAGATGCGCGACCGCCTGAACCTCAACGACCCGATTCCGGCCCAGTACCTGGACTGGCTCGGCGGTGTCCTGCGGGGCGACCTCGGCGAGTCCCTGATAGACGACGAGCCTGTCTCGACCATCATCCTGCAACGGCTTCCCGTGACGATAGAGTTAGCCCTGGGGACGTTCGCGGTGAGCCTGACGATAGCCGTGGTCGCCGGCATCCTCTCCGCGAGCAGGCGGGGGACGTGGGTGGACTACGTGAGCACGGGGATAGCGCTTGGCGGGATCTCCATCCCTCACTTCTGGCTCGGGATGATGTTCATCATAATCTTCGCGGTGGGCCTCGGCTGGCTTCCGGCATCGGGCTACGAGCCGTTTTTTCAGAACCCCGTCGCCAACATCACGGCCATGATCCTGCCGGTCTTCGCCACGGGCCTGCGCGAGTCGGCGGAGCTGACCAGGATGCTCCGGAGCAGCCTGCTCGAGGAGCTCGGCTCGGACTACGTCAGAACCGCTTTCTCCAAGGGCCTCAGCAGGCGGGTCGTGGTGATGCGCCACGCCGTCAGGAACGCGCTGGTGCCGTTCGTGACGGCGAGCGGGCTACAGATCGCGGGCCTCCTCGGCGGGCTCGTGGTTACGGAGACGGTCTTCCAGCTACCGGGGCTCGGTCGCCTGGTCGTCGACTCTATCGAGCAGCGGGACTTTACGACCGTGCAGGGGGCGGTGCTGGTCATCACCATGATCGTGGTGCTCGTGAACGTGCTGGTCGACACGCTCTACGCGTTTATCGACCCGCGCATCTCCGCGAGCAGCGGGGGGTAGTCCATGAGCGAAGCGGTCAGCGCCGAGGACTCCCAGACGCAGACGGTTCAGCCGCGCGAACGGCGGCTGGCGGGTTTCTGGCGCCGGTTCAAGCGCAACAAGCTGGCCGTAGTCGGGCTCGTCATCGTGGCGATCATGCTGCTCACGGCCGCCCTCGCGCCCGTTATAGCGCCGTCCGACCCCCAGGCCCAGGACTACGGGCTCACGCTTCAGCCGCCCGGGGAGGGCGGGCTGATGGGGACGGATTCACTCGGGGGCGACGTCTTTTCGCGGGTGGTCTTCGGGGCCAGGATCTCGCTTTACTCTTCCCTGATCTCCGTCGGCCTCGCGCTCCTTATAGGCGTGCCGGTGGGCCTGACGAGCGGGTACTTCCGTGGGATCTGGGACGAGTGGATCGTGATGCGTGTCGTGGACAGCTTGCAGGCTTTCCCGTTCCTGATCCTGGCGCTCGTCATAGCCGCGATCCTGGGCGGCGGCCTCGGCTACGCCATGATCGCCATCGGCATAGGCTTCATCCCGGCGTTCGTCAGGATCACCCGCGCCCAGGTCCTAACCGTCCGGTCCCTGGACTACGTGGACGCCGCCAGGGCCATCGGCACCGGCCACACCGGCATCATGATCCGCCACATTCTCCCGAACTCCCTGCCGCCGCTCCTGGTCCAGACTACCCTCGCCGTCGGCTACGCCATCATCGCGGAAGCCACCCTCTCTTTTCTCGGCCTCGGCGCGGAGCCGGGCCAGCCGAGCTGGGGTTCGATGCTTTTCCAGGCCCAGTCCTACCTGACGACCGCCTGGTGGATGGCATTCTTCCCCGGCATGGCGATCTTCTTCGCCGTTCTCGGCTTCAACCTCCTCGGCGACGGCGTCCGCGAAGCCCTCGACCCCCGAACCTACGACTAGAGCAGGAGAGGCGCTTTTGAGCAGGATCGTTGCCACTTTCTCCATCGCAGCCTTCGACCCCGAGACGGACTCTCTGGGCGTTGCCGTCCAGTCCAAGTTCCTCGCCGTCGGCGCTGTCGTGCCGTGGGCGCGGGCCGGTGT
>JACDFX010000328.1 GCA_013815575.1 Rubrobacter sp. | reverse complement strand
GCCAGCGTCAACACAGCGTCTCTCTCCGCCGGCGCTGCCTCTCCGAGCTCCTCTAACACCTCACGCGCCCCCGCAGCAGAGCTCTCGCTATCCGGCAGCAACCCCCCAAGCTCTCCCAAAACGACGGCTTCGGCTGTAGCCTGGGTCGCGCTCTCAGCCGCAGCCTCGGCAACAGCCTCAGCCACGGACCGCGCTGCAACCTCCGTGCCGCCCTCGGCCTTGCGTTCGGCGCCGCTACCCATATCAAGACCCTTCGTCTCTGCCATACCCGTCAATTACGTCAAGCAATTATACCTTAAGGGGCACCTTGGAGGACACCATCACGACGAGTTTGTATCCACTTTTTCGCATATCGATCCACCAACACCACACCTTGTGGTCAGCTCTCGCCCATCGAGGCTCATAAAACGCCATTCTGCAGCCGATTTCGCCCAAGTTTATACATGATGCTGGATGCGAACTTCGCAGAAGGGGTGCTCGACGAACTCGGGCCAACGGCGCCAGGTCATCGATTATCTCCCCAACGTCCCGCATCACTCATGCCGCCTCGGTCGAGGTGCCGTGGTGGTCATCGGTATGGTACTTAGCGCCCCAAGGTGTGTAGCGTGCCGGCTAGCCCAGTAACAGGTACACGCCGGCGACGAGGCTGACGATTCCTATCAGGAGCATTCTTATTCCGGCGATCACGTGAATGCCGCGTTCGGAGATGGGGCCGAGGCCGCCGCGCTGGCCCTTGCCGCCGCGCAGGAGGGCGTAGGCGGCGAAGGAGAGCGTGGCTACGCTTATCAGGATCAGGAGCCCGCCGGCGGCCGTGGCAGGTTGCATGGGGGGCTAGCCCGCGCCGTTTCCACTGGTGTGGGACATGCGGGAGAGGAGGGTGCGAAAGCGGGGGTCTGAGTGGAGGGGGGCGAACTCGAGCGCGCTCTTGAAGTGGTCGGCGTCGCTCTCGCCGGCCTCGACGGCCCTCTCTATAAAGTCCAGGGCGTCCCCGTACTCGCCGCGCCGGGCCCGGATGCTGGCGAGGGCGGAGAGGGCCGGGGAGTATTCGGCGTCCGCGGCGACGGCGCGCTCCAGGATCTCCTCTGCCGTCTCCAGATCGTCCGCCGTGTAGTACAGGCTCGCGTAGGAGTAGAGGGCGCGCGGGTTGCCCGGGTCCGCCTTCAGGGACTCCACGAAGTGCTCCTCGGCCTCCGTCGTCTCGCCCCGGCGCTCGTGCAGGATGCCGAGCTCCAGGTGGGCGTCAGGGCTCTCCGGGTCCAGGTCGAGCACCGCCCGGTAGGCCTCCGCGGTCCCCTCGTCGTCGCCGAGGGCGAGCTTGACCTCGCCCAGAGTAATGAGGTGACGGATCTCGTCCCGCCCGAGGGCGACGGCCTCTTCGGAGAGCTTCAGGGCCTCCTGCAAGTCCCCGCCCTGCGCGAGCAGGTGGGCGGCGAGCTCGTCCCTGATCTCCGGCGAGCCGGGGCAATCTTCCAGGCCGCGCCGGAAAGCCGCTTCGGCCCTCTCCACGTGGCCGTTACGGGCGTGGCAGATGCCGAGGTTGGCGTGCGCCTCCCACCACTCCGGCGTCTCGGCGATGACCTCCTCGTAGGCGGCGACCGCCTCGTCGTAGCGGCCGAGCATGTCCAGGGCGTTGGCCCTGAAGGTTAGCGCCCCGCTGCGCTGGTCAGCCTCAGTCGCCGCCTCGACGGCCTTCTCGAAGAAGGCGTAGGCCTCAGCGAAGTCGGCGGCGTCGAAGAGGGTGAGGCCCGCGTTTATGAGCATGTCGGCATCCTCGGGGTGGCGGCCGGTCCAGCGCTCGAAGGTCGCCTTCGCCAGCGCCGGCTCGCCCATGTAGCCGTAGTAGCGGCCGAGCTCGACGTACGACTCGGGGTAGCCGGGGTCGGCCTCGATGGCCCGCTCGAGGTGGTGAACGATCTTGAACGGCTCGTCCCGCCCTAGCGCCACCAGCGCGAGCCCCATCCTCGGGGCGACCCACTCGGGGTCGATCTCAAGCGCGTCCAGGAAGCTCGCCTCCGCCTCTTCGAGACGGTCCAGGTTCAACAGCGCCCTCCCGACGGCCTCTATGGCCTCCGGGTTCTCGGGCGCGGCCTCCAGGGCCTGCTCGAAACGGGAGAGGGCCTCCTCTATAAGACCCTCGCTCGCCAGGGTCTCGCCCTGCTCGAGATACTCTTCATACTCCATATCACCATTAAATCAGATAGGTCCCTGGATAGGTGGGTACAATCCCCCGCGCACACGAACGCGCTGGCAAACCGGAAAGGCGCACCGCATTGAAGAACCCTCCCGCACCCGTGAGGCTGGAGATTCGCTACAGCGACCTCGACCCCTACGGCCACGTCAACAACGCCGTCTACCTCGCCTACTTCGAGCAGGTCCGCCTCGGCTACTGGCGCTCTCTGGCCGACCTCGCGGGCATCGAGAAGCTCGAAGCCGGCGACATCCCCGGCGCCCGCTACGTCATGGCCGAGACCAGCCTCCGCTTCAAGGCTCCGGTCTTTTTCGGCGACGCCCTCCACGGCGCCGCAACGGTGCCCTGGGTCGGCAACCGCTCCTTCGCCATGAACTTCGAGCTCCGCACCGGCGAATCTTTCGAGACCGGCGAACTCGCCTGCGAGGGCTCTGCGGCCCACGTCTTCTTCGATCCCGTAAAGGACGGCGTCCAGCCCCGCCCGGACTGGTTTCTCCAGGCCGTCGCCACCCTCGAAGGCCGCCCGGAAGGGGACTTCGCCCCGCCGGAGCGTTAGCCTGTCGCGGCCGTCGCGACCGGGTCGTGCTAAGTTGGGGGTGGGTTGTCCCGGAAGGAGGCCGTGGTGGAGCACCAGAACATCAAGGGTGAGAAGGTCCCGTCACTTGGATTGGGCACGTACCGGCTTGGCGGGGAGGACTGCGTGGGGGCCGTAAGCCTCGCCCTTTCGATGGGCTACAGGCACGTGGACACCGCCCAGATGTACGGCAACGAGGCCGAGGTCGGGCGGGGGATGGAGCGCTCCGGCGTGGACCGCGGGGAG
This sequence comes from Rubrobacter sp., assembly GCA_013815575.1. Lineage (GTDB taxonomy): Bacteria > Actinomycetota > Rubrobacteria > Rubrobacterales > Rubrobacteraceae > Rubrobacter_D. Next base: position 467 of record JACDFX010000328.1, on the reverse strand, counting down.
GTCTTCCTGACCACCAAGGTCTGGCCGAACGACTTCCGTCACGAGCGCGTGATCCGACGCACCCAAGAGAGCCTGCAGAAGCTCCGCACGGAGTACGTGGACCTGCTCCTGATGCATTGGCCCGGAGACGGCGTGCCGCTCGCCGAGACCCTCGGCGCGATGCGCGAGCTCCAGGAGGAGGGCAGCGTCAGGCACATCGGCGTCAGCAACTTCTCCCCGTCTCTGACCGAGGAGGCGGCGGAACACGTCGACGTCTTCTGCAACCAGGTCGAGTACCACGTCTACAAGAGCCAGGACGTCCTACTGGACCAGGCCCGGAAGATGGACTACCTCCTCGTCGCCTACCGTCCGCTCTCCCGCGGCGGAGTAGAGGACGACGCCACGCTCAAGGAGATAGGCGAGGCCCACGACAAGACCGCCGCCCACGTCGCCCTGCGCTGGCTCGTCCAGCAAGAGAAGGTCTCCGC
>JACDFX010000029.1 GCA_013815575.1 Rubrobacter sp. | reverse complement strand
GCACAGAACCCGACACCTCTGGCCCCTCCCCGCCTCCGGCCAGCGAGGGCGGCAACGATGCGCCTTTGGCTGCACGGGAAAGGTATCCTACGGAGAGGCACCTGGCGAACGAGACGCACCCTTCCGTACCTGCCGGCAAGAGGTCAACTGGCACCAATAAACGTGGCTCGGTCACTTCGGACAGCCTCTTCGGAACCTCCAAGGGCTCCGGATCTCATCCACCAAACGCGCCCGACCTCTCGGAGCAACGCAGGCGCATACAACAAGCCTCCGCCCCCCTCTCACGGGTCGGCTCCGCGTCAGGCGTGGAGCGGGGAAGTTTGCCGCGCCTCAGAGACCTGCGCGTGGTGGGCCAGATAGGCTCGGGCTACATCCTCGTAGACGAGCCAATGGCCGCATGGATCGTCGATCAACACGTCGCTCACGAGCGCGCCCTGCTCGACAGGCTCACCGACCCCGAGGCCGAGCAGATGCCCACCGTACAATCTCTACTCATCCCCGAAGTGGTCGAGCTCGAGCCCCAGGACGCCGCCCAGGCGGCTGAATCGCTAGAGGAGCTCTCAGTGTACGGCTTCGAGGTGGAGCCGTTTGGCAAGGCTTCCTTCAGGATAAACGGGGTGATCTCCACGCTGGCCCAGCGCGACGTGGCGGGGGCCTTCAGGCAGGCGATCTCGGTCATGAAGGGGACGGCCTCGGGGATGAGCAGGGAGGAGAGGATCCTCGCCACCATAGCGTGCCACTCGGCGGTAAAGCTCGGAGACAGGCTCTCCCACCCGGAGATGGAGGCGCTGATCAGGGAGTGGTTGGGCAGCCGCTACCCGGCCACGTGCCCGCACGGCCGCTCGATCTGCTACCGACTCGACCACAGGGACATAGCCCGCAAGCTGGACAGGCACTAGCCGGCACCCAAGGTTGTGGCACAACCGGGTCGACCGAATCAACGCGCGAGACCATCTAGCACGACCGGCGCATTGCACCCCGAAGGTGATCAACCCGTCGTTGACGAGCTCCCCGAGCAGCCCTACCAGGCGCGCCGAGCCGTCCTTCGGCCGCCCCCAGGCGGGGCGAGATCTCCGCAAGGACCTCGCGCGCGGCCACTACTACTCGCCCCTCCCCGTTTCCTCGTCCCCGGCAAGCCCCCGTGCCCGCCGCCGGAGGCGGTCCTCCTCGGCGGCCTCGCCGACGGCTTCGGGCGTCGGCCCGAAGGCCGAGAAGGCGAAGGCGCACACCGCCGAGCCGTCGGCGCGCCCGAGGACCAGCCGGTTCCGTCCCTCCGCCTCGAGGGAGTAGCCCGAAGGCAGCCCCATCGCCGGCTCGTCCGAAACCCCGTCGCGTCGCACGCGCCAGAGTTTACCCGCCGCCGCGGCCACCCTGAAGGAGTACGTCGTGAGGCGCGTCGGCTCCGACGGCCGCCGCGAGATCGTCGCCGACACCGCGCTCCTCTCGGAGGCGCGCGCGTTCCCGGCGCTCCTGGACGGCGCGGGATCTACCGGTGGCGTCCGCCCAGGCATCCGACACGAGAGCGTCGAGGCCGCCACCGGCCGAGTCGTGTACCCCGACCCGTCGTAGCCCCATCCCGCTTCCCGAACCCACCAAACCGAGCACGAGGAGGTACAGAGGACGTGACCACCGAGCAGAACACCCAACACAACGATGCCCCCGCCGGGGCCCCGGCAGCGTTCGGGCCGCGCGAGGCGAAGGTCGCCCGGGCGCTTGCGCTCCTGGAGGAGGGCGTCTGTGGCATCCTGGAGTCCGGACCCTTCAAGGACTACCTGCGCTTCATGGCCGCCTTCCACCGCTACAGCCCGAACAACTCGCTCCTCATCTACCTCCAGCGCCCCGACGCGACCCGCGTCGCCGGCTACAAGCGCTGGCAGGAGCTCGGCCGCCAGGTCCGCCGTGACGAGAACGGTATCGGCATCTTCGCCCCGCGGTTCCGCAAGATCCACCGCGACGAGCGCGAGCGGGCCGAGGCCGGGTACGACGGCAAGGCCGAAGGCGAAGACACGGAGAAGCAGCGCATCCTCACGGGCTTCAAGGTCGTCAAGGTCTTCGCACTGGAACAGACGGACCCCATCCCCGGCGCCCCTCCCCTCCCCGAAGCGCCGACCCCCGGCGCCGTCGATTCGGGAGCCGCCGGCGAGGCCGCAGCCGCGGCCCGCCTGGAGATCGGCCTGAGGCGCCTGCTGGCGGCCGAGCGGGTCCGGGTGCGCGACGAGGACCTCAAAGGGCGCTACGGGCAGTACGACCGCCGGAAGAAGGAGATCGCGCTCACGCGCGGCATGCCCCCGGTCGAACGGGCCTCGACTCTGTGCCACGAGACCATCCACCACCTCCTCCACGCCGAGCGTAGCGAAGCTACGGAGGACACCAAGACCACGCTCGAGGTCGAGGCCGAGGGCGCCGCTTTTGCGGTCTTCTCGTACTTCGGCCTGGACACGGGCGCGTTCTCCTTCGCCTACGTCGCCAACTTCGCCGGCCGCACGGAGGTCCTGCGGGCCGCGCTCAAGAACGTCCAGACCGTCGCCCACCGCATCATCTCGTCGGTAGAACAAAGCGACGCCTCCGCCGAGCGCGAACGCAAGCCGCGGACGAGCGCTGCGGCGTAAGCGGCACTCGGCTAAAGGGTTCCCTCCCGCCCTCCGTATAATCCGGGGGAGGGAACCCCGAGACCGGTTCCCGGAAGGAGGATCCCCAAGTTGACGACCACCATAGAGCCGCCCGAGACCCCCGGACCCCGGAGGAGTGGCGGCACGCCGTGGACGCGGCCGACGCCCTCTTGAAGATCGACTCGGCCAGGATCTGCGGCCTCGTCAGCTTCGCTAGCGGCCCCGAGATCGACGCCGATAGGTGCTGGGAACTCGTCCACCGGGCCCTGCGCGCCCGCGACCACCGCCTCTCGGAGGCGCTGGCCAAGGCGATGGCCTCTCCCCCCCCGCGCTCTGGTTCGAGGAGGAGCTATCCGGCGCGGATGGACGAGGAGCCGCGGGCGCACCCGAAGGGCTCACGGGCAGGGTGGGGCGCCTGTTCGACGTGATCAAGGACCCTAAGACGGGAGAAACGTACACCGGCTCCGGGATCGCCCGCATGAGCCTGGGCGATCTCTCCGAGGAAGACGTTAAGGGATTAAGGAGCGGCTCCGTGACCGATCCCCCCTTGAGCCACGTGGTCGCCCTGGCAAGGGCCTTCGGCGTCGAGCCGTCCTACCTGGTGGACGGGTACGGGGAAGCGGCCCTCGACGGGGAGATCGTGGAGGCCCTAAGGGACGACACGACCAGGGCGATAGCGAGGGAGAGCGCACACCTGCCGGATCGGGAGAGGAGACTGGTCCTGGGCATAGTGCGGCAGTTTGAAGGTGTCCCGTCGCCCGAGGGGTCCGGTCGCGGGGCGTCTTCTGCCGAGGGCCGGTAGCCGGCTTCGGAGACCTACCCTCTTCCTACTCCCCGGGTCCCGTATCGGCCGGGTCCACCCTCTCGTAGAGGCGCTCGAATGCCGCCCTCGGGAAGACCCCTCCGGGGTAGGAGTACGCCTCGCCCTCGCGCGTGAGGGTGCGGATCTCGTAGTCGCCGCCCGCCGTCTTCCTCGCCCAGTAGATAGAGCCCCGACCAGCCCTTCGTGCTTATCTTGTCGGCGTTCCTGTGGCGCCACAGCTCGAAGCCCCCTTCTGGCGGCGCGAGGTTCAGGCCTTCGTAGGGGTCGTCGGCCACGCTCTCCTCCTCTTATTCTTGCCAAACGTCCACCGAAGGACGCCACTCTGATGCACGAGCCGCTACCGTTACCCCATCAGAACAGCGTCTCGCCGGAGATAGCCGCCTTCAGGCACCCGAGCAGCCAGGAGGCCCCGGCCGGAGGCGGCCGGTCCAGCCACCGGTAGGCTCGCAGCGTGCTGCTGGGCGCCTTCCTCCTCAGCCCCTACCAGGCCGTCTGGTCCCTGTTGCGCCACCCCCACCCAACCCGGATCCCCCCGCCCGCCCGTTGGGCCCGTCTTCCCGACTCACCCCGAAAAGATCTCGTAGGGGTCGCCCCGCTCGACGTAGAAGCGCAGCAGCCTCTCGATGACCTCCGCCATGTAGACCGGCCTCCCCTGCAGCCGGCTCTGCTCCGCCAGAACCCTATCCACGGCGAACCGTACCTCCCTGTCGATCTTCGCCGAGATCGGCACCATGTTCGGGTCGGAGTTCCTTCCCCCCCTCGGTCGTCCCGGCCGCCTGCCCGCCCTTCGAACCGGCGCCGCCCGCCCTACGCCCGACCCGACGGCCGACGCCCGGCGCTCGTGCCTCTCTCCGGCCTCGGGGGCCGACCCGGCGTGTCCTTCGCCTTCGGACGCCCCGAACGCGTCCTCCCGCTCCAGCTCTTCGAGCGACTCGTCCATCATCGCCGCCAGGGGGTTCGCCGTCCGGTCGATCCTCTCCCTGCCCACCGCTATCTCCTACCCGCGAGCGCGCGCCTTGCGCCGACGATCTCCTCGACGGCCTCATCGGCAACCCGCTTGTACGATCGCCATGCCTCCTGGGCCCTGCTGTTCGGGAACTCGTAGACGAGCCTCCCGGTCTCGGTCGCCGTGTCGAATGCCTGACGCCTGCGGATCTCGGGCCCGAAGACCGGCTGACGCGCGTCCTCCAGCTGCTTCCTCCGCTCCTGCGCCTGCGTGTTCCACCACCCCACCATCGTCAGGAGCACCCTGTAGCTCGCCCCCATCTTGCGCAGCCTGGCCAGGAACCCTATCAACGGCCGCATCGATAGCCCCTCCGCCGTCGTGGGCACCACGATGAGGTCCGACCCCCGCACGGCGGCCTGCAGGTCCATGTCGCTCGGCCTCCCCTGCGAATCGAAGACAACGTTCTCGTACCGCTGCCAGGCGCTCCCCATCTCCAGGCCCACCACCTCGAACGGCCAAGGCTCCATACCCTCCGGCCGCCCGGCCCGCCAATGTACCAGGCTCTGGTTCGGGTCGGCGTCCACCACCACCGTCGTCCCCTCCCCGAACCGGTGGCCGAGCGCCGCCGCCAGGTGCATGGCTGTCACGCTCTTGCCCACGCCGCCCTTGTAGCCCATCACGTTGATCCTCACGCCGATGCCCTCCCCGACGCCGCCGACACACCGTACCCATCTTAATGGCGGCCCCCACACAATTCAACATTCCGAAAATGAGGTAGATTTTCGTAAATCTAAAACACCGCACCGCCCGCGATCCGGCGACGACGACCGCGCCCGCTGCGGCGGCCCGCCTTCGTCGCCAGGTTCCCGTCTTCGCGGCGCGCGCTCAGTCCCTCCTCCCGCGTGGGGGGTCTCACTACCTCTATGAGCTACTACGCACGCTCCACGCGTCCCTCAGCATCCTTAGAGGCGAGATTTGTGCCCCCTCCTCGGCCCGCTCGGCCCGCCGAGGCGCTCTTGACGGTCCCGAGAGCCGCACGCGGCCGGGCCCGGCAAGATCCACTGCGCCCACCAGCACAATCACCGCGCGGGCCTCTATCCCAGATTTATGGAAATGTAGTACATTTCCATAAATCTGAAAATGTGGCGTCTGTCGTTGCTGGCAGGGCGTGTCCGAGCCTCGCGAAAGACGGCCACGTGGATGCGCCGAAGATGCTCCAGGAGTGCTTCTTCAACTCGCTCAAGAGAGGCCGCAGCGACTTCCCAGCGTCTCCACCGCGCAGGCCTGAAGCTGTAGCACCCCCTCGCGGGTGATGCCGAGCCTGTCGGCGAGGTCCTGGAGCGTCTCGTGCTCCCGGCCCTCGAGCCCGTAGCGAGCGGCTCGCCCCGCCTTCGCCGGGTAAGTTGGTAAGACACGGCCGCGAGATTCGTTTCTGAGCTTTTGGGAAGTGGGGGATGACCCGGGAGACGCTCGGCAGCCCTCAGCGGGGCGTGTGGCACGTCTGCGGGGCCGCTGGCGGGAAGGTGTTGGGCGGCTGCACAGAAATCACCCTAAGTGCCAAGATCGTGAGGTGGCATATGGTGGGGAGTGGGGGAGAGTACCAAGGATGTCCTAACGTTTTTACTTATAATACATACAAGAAGCGAGGCGCGCAGCGACAGCACCACACCACAACACACCAACCCAAAAGCCGACCAAAGGAAGGCAAGAGAGAAAAACCCAAACCCAGAAAGGACCAACACCGCACCGCGAAGCAGCGAAGGAAAAAGGTCACCAGAGCAACCCCAAGACTAACAAACGGGCGCCGGGGTGGGGAAGAGGGTCACGATGGTAGACCTCCGAGATCTCTTCTGAAACGTATTATGTAGACTACAGGCGCTCATAACGCGTCGCAATGACTCGACCATAGCCGAAGGAACCCTCATCCGGCCTCGTCCCACCGAAGTTCCTTCACGGCAATGAGCAACCTCAACGGGTCCGTGTCCTCGCGACGACCTCCAATCCTGCGTCCTCTCCGACGCGGGAGCTTAGGGCTCCTACAAGGAGCGCCCCGAAACGGGACTCGATGTACTCCTTAGCGAATGCGTTTGGGACCTCGATCGTTAGCGTACCGCCCCGGAAGGCCGTGGCCACGATTCCATCGAACCAGACACGGAGCGAAGAGGCGTCTATATCGTCGCCGACATCCGTCAGCAAACCATCGAACAGTTCCTGGGCGTTCGAGTCGGGCTCTGACGGTTCGGGACGTGGAGAGGCGTCCTGCCGGCGCGAGAACTCGCCGCCTCCTTCATGCGGTCCACCGCGGTCGGCCACGTCGGCGTAGGAGGGGCCGACCTTACCATCGGGCACCACTCCGGCCTCTTCCAAGAACATCTGCGGGGGTTCCACGGAAAGCGGCTTCTCGTTCTTGATGTACTTGTAGAGAAAGGCGCCCGGCTCCCGAACCCACTTCTGGTAGGGAAGTGCACGGATGTAATAATTGCAGAGCACCGTGCCCTTTTCGGCGACCAGCTCGCGGGCCTGAACCGGCCAAACCTCGTTGCGGATGAGGGTCCTGATGGTCTGCTCCTCATCGCGCGTCCAGCTCCGCTCCAGGAAGGTTCTCTCCGCCACGAACTGTTCGGCGACCTCGTAGCGGATCGTGTACTTGTCTGGGAAGGAGACGCTGGCGAGAAACCCCTTGCGTCTCATCTCCTCGTGGGCCGGCTCCAGCGCGCGCTTCTGCGCGGAGGGAGATCGGTAGCTCGCCGCCATCCCCAGCCTGGCCTTCAGGTTCGCCAGCGGTACCTCCCATACCAGCCCGTTGCCGCGCCCGAGGTCGATCTCACTGTAGAGTCCACGGGCGTGCTTCTTGCTCAGCGAGAAGTAGAAGTCGTGGTCCAGGTTCCGCACGTAACCTTCCTTGTAGCTACGCACGACCACGTCGTCGAACCTGACCCAATGGTGCTCCACCGCCCGGCCGTATTTGTCCTCGTTCGCCTCAAAGTTCACCCGCCACACCGTGTAGTACTCGCTCTTGAACCCACGGAGCGTCTTCCGGTATACGTCCGCGTCGACCAGGAGCTTTTGCAGCCGGATTATCGAGTCCCTTATCTTTCTGTAACTCGTTCCGTTGTCCGGGAGCTCTAAAATGTTGCGCACCTCGTAGAGGCTGAAGAACACGACGCCATCGTCTGGCATCCCACCCTTCCGGTGCGCAAGCAGGATCAGCGCCCGGTACACGTCCCTGTCGAAATCTGTGGTGTCCCCGTACTCCTCGGACGGCGTGTACTTGAACCTCCGCATCGCCGACGTGCCGTCCTCTAGCGTGACGGGAATGACGTACTCCCGGATCTCTTTCGCATCGTTGGCACCGCCAGCGAAGAGGTAAGATTCCTCGATGTTCTTTTCTGTGGGTACGAGTTCTGCTCGGCCCCGTTTCCCCAACGCTACTACCTCGCGTTTGGGCTTCCCCATCCTCAAGCCTCCCCTGTTTGTAATAACACAACATTTAACAAGAACACTACATACATAGAAACCGAAGAACCGGAAGAAAAACCTTGCATTTGCAGGTAGTTCTCTTTTTCAGCTTGCGTGAGAGGTCGGTATTCTTTGTGTGAGGGGTCGGTATTCCTTGCGCGAGAGGTCGCCAAAACTTGCGCCCAGGGTCGGTATCGCCTTGCGTGGGTGGTCGGTATCCCTTGCGCCAAAGGTCGGTATCCCTTGTCCGAGGGGTCGGTATTCGGCTTTCCGGCGCTCCGAACAAGGTTGTCGGCATAGATTGTTCGCTTTTGCAGGCCTTCGTTGTGTGCCGATGGTCCCTAGAGCTGGCATTTGCCGGGTCGTGCCGCTGCACCTGAGTCCGTGACCTTGCGTGAGAGGTCGGTATTCGGTATCAAAGAACCAGGATTCATGCGTGAGAGGTCGGTATTCGGCGGTCTATTCGACCAGGTTTCGCTGATCTCGTTATGGACGCCACGCAGCACGGGAGCCCCGCGGTAGCGTTGTACAACCCGGCGGCGAAGAGAGGGGAATCTTGGGAGATTCGGAGAGATCCAAGAGGCTGCAGAACGTTTTCTCGGCCCGCGACAACAGCGAGTTGGCTAGCAGTTACGACGAGTGGGCGGAAGATTACGAAGACGATATGCTGAGCTTGGGCTATGCGGTAGCCGCCGTGGCGGCCGGGTTCGTGGGACGCCACGTCCCGCTCGGGGGGACCGTGCTGGATGCCGGCGCGGGCACCGGCATGTTCGGAAGCATCCTGCGCGTGCTCGGCTACGATGACCTCGTGGGGATAAACATCTCCGAGCGCATGCTCGAGAAGGCCGGCGAAAAGGATGCGTACCATGCCCTGCACCGCATGGTGATGGGTGAGGCCCTAGGTTTCGACAGCGGCTCCTTCTCGGCCGCCGTCTCCGTGGGGGTCTTCACGACGAACCACGCCCCGCCCGAAGCGCTCGACGAGCTCGTGCGGGTCGTCGAACCAGACGGTTGGGTGATCTTCAGCGTCCGCAAGGACGTGTATTGGAACGAGGGGTTCGAGCAGAAGCAAGCGTCGCTGGAGAAAGAGGGTAGGTGGCAGAGGGTGACGATGAGCGAAGCGTTCCAGCCCTTCCCCGCCGGGAACACATCACATATGACCCGCCTCTTCGTCTACAAGACGGGGTAGCACCACCGGCGCGGCGCAACCCTACCGTGCACACGTGTACCCCCTCCAGTCCTTATTCATCCAAGTGCGGAGAATGCTCCTTCTCCGCAC
>JACDFX010000327.1 GCA_013815575.1 Rubrobacter sp. | reverse complement strand
CGAGAGGGCAGGAGCCGCCCCCGACCATACGGGCCTGGAGACGACGATCAAGACCCCCAAAGCGTAAGTCCCGAGCGCCATCAGGTTCTCCGGCCTGGCGTCGAGGTGGTAGGCCGCGCTCACGCTGGCCGGCGAGCCGAGGGAGTCAGAGCCCGCCGCGAGGGCCAGCACCAGGTAAGGCCCGACAAAGAGCCCGCCGAACAGCGCCAGCCCCCCCAGGGCCACGATGGGCCAGACGAGAACGCCCGGTGCTCGCTTCGCCTCGGCCCCCGGTTCCCCCGCGAAGATCCCACCCCAGAACCGCCACACGTAGGCGAACGTGAGCGCGGCGCCCAGGATCGCGAGGACCGCGAAGGCCGGCCCCCGCTCCAGCGCGGCGGCGAAGAACAACTCGTCCTTGAAGAAACCCACCGTGAGCGGAAGCGCCGCCAGGCCCGCGGCGGCCGCCCCGCTTCCGGCGGCGAGCAGCGGCATGGACCGGCGAAGACCGCCGACGCCGGAGAGCCGGTCCTCCCCCGTCGCCTCGGTGACCGTGCCGGCCGTCAGGAACAGGGCGCTCTTGCAGAGGGCGTGGGCGAGCACGTAGAAAGTGGCGCCCACGGCCCCGTACTCCCCGCCGAGGCCGTACATGACCACCACGTAACCGTACTGGCTTACCGTGGAATAGGCGAGCAACTGCTTCAGCACGTCCCGCGTCAACGCGAGCACCCCGCCGACCGCCATCGAGAGGAGGCCGACGACGAGAAGGGCGTCGAGCAGAGGCTCGCTCTTCTGGAGGAGGGGGTAGACGCGCCCGATCAGCAAGACCCCCGCGGCGACCATCGCCGCGGAGTGGAGGTACGCGGAGACCGGCGTGGGCGCGGCCATCGCCCGCGGCAGCCAGAAGTGGAGAGGCACCTGGGCGCTCTTGGCGAGGCCTGCGACCGCGATGAGCCCGACGGCGGTGTTTAGCAGCGGCCCGGGCTCGACCCTCTCGGCAAGCCCCGGGACGGAAAAGGTGCCGTGGGCGACGTAGAGCATGACGGCCCCAACCAGGAGCAGGACGGCGGTAGTGCCGGTGACGAGCAGGGCCATCAGGGCGGAGGCCCGGGAGTCAGGGTCGTGGCGGTCGAAGCCGATCAGATAGTAAGAGGCTATGGCCGTCAGATCCCAGAAGACGAAGATCAATATAAGGTCCTGCGCCATCGCGAGCCCGACCATGGAGCCCATGAACAGCAGGACGAAGAAGTAGAAGCCGACGCCGTCGGACGCCGGCCTTCCCTGGTGCTCCAGGTGCAGCGGCAGGTAGCGCGAGGAGTAGACGAGCACGGCGGACCCGATCCCAGTCGCCAGCAGCGCGTAGAGTGCCGCAAGCCCGTCGAGCTCCAGGTGCAGCCTCAAGTCCCAGCTCGGCGCCCACGCCACGTCCACGGCGCCCCCACCCGAGAGCCACCCCCAAAGCGTCGCCCCGAACGCCAGCGCGCAGAACGCCACCCCGACCGGCGCGGCCCGCGAAGGTCTCCGCACGCCGGAGAGCGCCGCAACCGGCGCGGCCAACAAGGCAAGCAAGAGCGGCAGTAGGACGGTAGCCGTGCTCAGAGACGCCCTCCGACGAGGGCGGAGGGGCGTCGCCCAAGCCGCGGGGCTGCACCGAAGATCCCTATGGGAAAGATACACACGCTTTCTAGGCCGCCAACCGGGGGCCGCCAGAGGGCGAACCCATTCTAGAATATACCCCGTCCAAACGGGCTCCGCCTAAAGGGTCAGGATCTCCGCCCACACACCGCCTTCGATGCGTAGCAGCGCGAACGTGTGATCCGGCTGACGCCTCCTGTCCGTCGGGCTGCCGGGGTTGAGCAGCATGAACCCATCCTCGTCCTCAAGCCAGGGAATATGCGAGTGCCCGAACACGACGACCCTCGACCTCGGAAACCGACGCCTCATCCTGTTCCGGCGCCCCTTCTTGGGCCCCGAGTCGTGGATCATGGCGACGGGGACGCCGCCGACCTCGAACTCCAGCGTCTCCGGTAACCGCACGTCCCACCCGTCCACGTTCCCCTTCACGGCCCGCACCGGCGCGTAGGCCTCCAACTCGTACAACACGTCCTCCACGAGAAGGTCCCCCGCGTGCAGGATCAGGTCCGCCGACTCGAGATGGGGCGTCAGCCCATCCGGCAACCCCTTCGCCCGACGCGGGATGTGCGTGTCGGCCAGAACTACGAGGAGCAACTAGTGACTCAAGCCGCCGTCCAGCCGCCGTCAACGGTGAGCACGGTCCCCGTAACGAAGCTGGAGGCTTTGGAGGCGAGAAAGACGGTCGGGCCGACGATCTCCCACACCTCCCCGAACCGGCCCTGGGGCACCCGGCCAACGACGTCTTCGTACCAGGCCTCGTCCTCCATGATCTGGCGCACGAGCGGCGTCGTGAAGTACGCCGGCGCGAGGGCGTTGACCCGGATGCCGTACTGGGCGAACTCCAGCGCGAGCACTTTAGTCAGTTGCACCACGGCCCCCTTGCTCGAAGCGTACGCGGCCTGGCGCTCCATGGCGACGAGCCCGAAGATGGAGGCCATGTTGATGATCCTACCCCGGCCGTTTGGCGCCATGAGCCCCCCAAAGGCCTTGGCACAGTGGAACAACCCCCGGATGTTCACGTCCAGCACCTCCGAGAACTCCTCAGGCTCCAATTCCAGCACCGGCTTCCTGCGGTTGATGCCCGGCACGTTCACCGCCACGTCTACTACTTCCGAGTGAGATCTGACCTCTTCGGCGACGGCCCGCACGTCCTCCCAGTCCCGCACGTCCACCCGCACCGCGTAGCCCTCGCGCCCGAGCGCCGAGACCTCGTCCGCCGTCTTCTGGGCACCTTCGAGGTCGATGTCCAGGCAGGCGACGTCCGCGCCAAAGTGGGCAAACCCCAGAGCGATGGCCTTCCCGAGCCCGGAGGCCGCGCCCGTGACGATGGCCTTCTGGCCGTCGAGGCGGAAGATCCCCGCTATGTCCCCCGGCAGCCCGGTCGTCGGAGTGTCCTCGGTCATACGTCCCCCACAGTCGTGGCCAACCCGTCACAGCAACCCTATTGCCCGCCGCGACCCCGGTCAACCGCCGAGCGAGGCTCAGGCGCCGTGAACGGCCTCCAGCATACCTCCCCGCTCCGCGCTGTCTATCCGGCGGGCCGCGAGCCGTGCGTACTCTTCCTCAAGCTCCGCCCCGACAAAAGATCGGTTTAGCTCCTTGGCCGCAACCGCCGTCGTGCCGGAGCCGCAGAAAGGGTCGAAGACAAGGTCCCTTTATTGCGTGCAGGCGAGCAGGGCCCGGCGCACCGACGCAGCGGCTTCTGGGTCGGGTGGCGACCGTAGAGTTTCTCGCGCCTGGAGGGCGGTGGTATGCGCCAGACGGAGCCTACTTGGCCCGCCGGGTCCCTGTAGTTTAAGACGTCGTAGTTGAAGGTGTGACGCACCCCGCTCTTGACGGCCCAGATCATGGTCTCGTGGGCGTGTGTCCACGCAAGTTGGGAC
>JACDFX010000326.1 GCA_013815575.1 Rubrobacter sp. | reverse complement strand
AATCAGGGCTTTGAGGTCCACGCCCGTCTCGTGGCCCATACCGTGCAGCAGGTAGACGAGGTCCTCGGTGGCTATGTTGCCGGTGGCCCGCGGCGCGAAAGGACAGCCGCCCATCCCGCCGACGGAGGCGTCGAGGACGGTCGCCCCCGACTCTATGGCGGCTACCGCGTTCGCAATCCCGGTGTTGCGGGTGTCGTGGAAGTGGCAGCCGACGGTGACACCCATCTCCAAGACGCCGCCAACGAGCCCGCGCACCTGGCTCGGCACCCCGACGCCGATTGTGTCGGCGAGGACAACCTCGTCGGGGTGCGCTTCGGCGACCTTCCCGGCTACGCGCAGGACGTGGTCCGGGTCCACCCTGCCCTCGAACGGGTCGCCGAAGGCGGCGGAGAGCGTGATGGAGACCCTCACCCCGTCGAGCCGCGCCCGCTCCACGAGTCTGCCCGCGAGCGCCGCCGCTTCCGCCACCGTAGTGTTCTGGTTCCTCTTCGCGAAGGTCTCCGTTACCGGAAAGGCGTACCGGACCTCGTCCACCCCCGCCTCGACCGCCCGCTCGTAGCCCCTCTCGTTCAGAACGAGACCCGCGTAGACCGTGCCTTCTCTGCGGTTCAGGCCTCCCATCACCTTCTCCGCGCCGGCCATCTGGGAGACCCTCTTCGGGTTGACGAAGCTCGCCGCCTCGACGCGCAGGATGCCGGCGGCGGCGAGATGGTCGCATAGCTCGGCACGGGTCTCGGGTGGGAGCGTCTCCTTCTCGTTCTGGAGGCCGTCGCGGGGGCCGACGTCCACGATCTCGACGTACACTAGACGATGCCCCCTTCGCGCAACTTCTCCCTGTCTCTCTCGCTGATGCCAAGCAGCCCGCCGTAGACCTCGTCGTTGTGCTGGCCGAGGGCGGGGCCGGTCCAACGGACCTCACCGGGGGTCTCGGTGAGGCGGGGAACGACGTTCTGCATGGGGAAGGGCCCGATCTCCGGGTCCTCCACCTCTACGATGTTCCCCCTGGCCGCGTACTGCGGGTCCTCGACCATGTCCGCCGCGGTGAAGACCTTGCCGGCGGGAACGCCGGCTTCAGCCATCGCTTCGAGCACCTCGTCGCCGTTGCGCTCCTGCGTCCAGGCAGAGATCCCGGCGTCGAGATCCTCCATGTTCTCGCCCCTGGCGTGGTGGGTCGCGTACCTCTCGTCCTCGGCCCACTCGGGATGGCCGACGGCTTTCGCGAGGCGCTTGAAGACGTTGTCCACGTTGCCGGCTATGAGGATGTAGTCTTCGTCGTTTGTCGGGTAGATGTTGGAGGGTGCTACGAATGGCAAGACGGTCCCGGTGCGACCGCGGGTGTGACCTGTCAGGACGTGCTCGGGGATGGTGCTCTCCATGAGGGCGAGCACGGCCTCGTAGATGCCTACGTCCACCACCTGGCCCCGCCCTCCGTGTGCCTCGCGGTGGTAGAGCGCCGTCATGGCGCCCAGGGCCCCGAACGTGGCGGCGAGCGAGTCGCCTAGAGAGATGCCGGTGCGGGGCGGGGCCTGGTCGGGGAAGCCGGTGACGTGCCTGATCCCTCCCATCGCCTCGCCCACGGACCCGAAGCCAGCCTGATCCCGGTACGGCCCCGTCTGCCCGAAACCGGAGACCCGCACCATGACGAGGCCGGGGTTGGGCTCCGACAGCTCCCGGTATCCGAGGCCCCACTTCTCCATCGTGCCAGGCCGGAAGTTCTCGACGAGCACGTCGGCCTCGGCGATGAGCCTGCGGGCTAGTTCCTGGCCCTCCGCCTCACGCAGGTTCAGCGTGACGCTCTTCTTGTTGCGCGCGATGATGGGCCACCAGAGGGTGCGGCCCTCCTTCTGGTGGCGGCCCCACACGCGCATCGGGTCTCCCTTGCCCGGCGGCTCGACCTTTATGACCTCGGCCCCGAAATCTCCGAGGAGCTGGCCGCAAAACGGGCCGGCGAGCAGGCTGCCCATCTCGACTACGCGGAGCCCTTCGAGCGGACGCCCGCTGTCGCGCATCTCGCTCACAGTTCTCCCCGCGGCCTATGCATCCGTTTCCTCTTTCAGGGCCCTCATGACGAAGTCGCGGCCCTCGTAGACGTGCTCGCGCATGACTATTTCGGCCCTCTCCGCGTCGCCGGCTTCGAGGGCGCCCGAGATCTGGCGATGGTAGTGGTTGGAGATGATGTGCTCGTGGGGCGTGTACCAGTAGAACGCCTTGAACACGAGCGGCACCTGCACGGTACGCCGGATGAGCTGCTCCAGCCGCGCGTTGCGCGCGGCGACGGCGATGGTGCCGTGGAACTCTCCGTTGGCGCCGACGAGCCACCGGATCTCCTCTTCGTGGCTGAGAGACTGCCCGCGGTCCTTCCGCTCCATATCCCCGACGAGATCCCACAGCCGGTCCAGCTCTTCCCTGCTTATGCGGCTGGCCGCGCGCCGCGCCGCGTGCCCCTCCAACACGGCGCGCAGGTCGTAGATCTCCGACACATCCTCCACGCTGAACGAGCGAACCGCGGCACCCTTGTTTGGCTCGATCTCGACGAGCCCCTCCGCCTCCAACATGGTCAGCGCCTTCCGGATCGGTGTCCGGCTCACCCTCAACGTCTCCGCCAACTGCTCCTCGACCAGCCGCTCGTTCGGGGCGTACTCGCCCTCCAGGATCGAACGCCGCAAAGTCTCGAATATCCGCGACGGACCCGACCTCCTCTGGCTCCTCCTCACCATCCCGAACGTCCCACAATCCTCCCTCTTTCTATTGTATACAATCTAGTGACCTGGAAGTTTCGTGTCAAGTGTTGTTTTCGGGTTCTTCGGTTCTCTTGTTCTTCCGAAAGCGAGCCGCGCTCCCGCCGCCGCCGCACTCCTCGGGCAGCGTCAGGTCCATCAGGCCGGGCCATCTCCGCGGCGACGTCGTAGGGTTAGTTCTCGGCTTGCGCGTCTGCTCTCCGGTGGGATCGAAGTACATGGTTTTCTTCCCTGGTACGCGTTCGATAGTAGCGGCGTACCGCGACTAGGCGTAACCGTACGTTATCCCGGGCGTACTAAAGGGTAGTAACGTGGCGTACTGTAAACAGAAATACGGGAGGTAAAAGACAATGGGTGCAATCATCGGCGCAATTATCATAGGCGGCATCGCTGGCGCGCTGGCGAAGCTAATCATGCCGGGCGACGATCCGGGCGGCATAATAGTGACCATCTTGATCGGGATAGCCGGAGCTTTTGTCGGGAGCCTCATCACTGTCAACCTCCTGGGCATGGGCGGTGGCGGGTTCATCTGGTCGATCATCGTGGCAACCCTGGGGGCAATTATCCTCCTGGCGATCTACCGTCTGATCGTAGGCCGCAGGGCAACCAGGTAGACGATCCACAATGCCATTCTGGGGCCGGAACCTTTCGGTTCCGGCCTTTTCTCGTGTCCGAAACATCGCCAGGGCCGTCGGCGTGCCGGCCGTGACGATCGACGACCCGACACAACTCGAAGGGAATCTCGGGGAAGCCATCTCCAGCGACGGACCCTACC
>JACDFX010000028.1 GCA_013815575.1 Rubrobacter sp. | reverse complement strand
CTTCCCCACTCCTCCGCAGCCTCCAGGTCGATGGGCAGGATGCGGTCGGCATAACCCCGGCGCAACCCCGCGAGCCAGGACTCCAGATGGCCGGCCTGGATAGGATCCCGTCTTCTCAGGCCCTCGATACCCTGCCGGATCTCCCCGATCACCAGCACGCTTATGTACAGATCGTCCGTCTCCACCGAGTCGAACCACCGCATCACACCGGCGTCGGCCCGGGACCTCTTGCGCGGCTCGGAGACGACGTTGGTGTCCAGAACGAAACTCAAGACCCGCCTGTAAGGTCCACTTCCCGCGGAAAATCGTCCTTCGGACGCTCCGGGATTATGTGCTCCAACCCCTCCGGCGCGCTCATCAGAAACTCTTTGAAGTCCGGCTTCTTCTCCTCCGTCCGCCGGTACTCCTCGGCCGGGACCACCACGACCACCTCCTCCCCATGCCTTGTAACGACCTGCGGCCCCTCCTCCAACGTACGCCGTACCAACTCGCTGAACCTCTGCTTGGCCTCCTGTAACTGCCAGGACACGCCCTCACTCCTTTTTTCTGTCCAATCTGTCCAGATTGTAGACCGAAGATCGCGGAGATCCAGCCTCGCGTGGGCTCTCCGCGACGGGCAATTCTTACTTTCCGGATCGGGGCAGGCGCCGGCTCAGGCGGAGAGGGGCAGCTTGCTCTGGCGGACCTCGACGGGTAGTGAGCGCCGGATCTTCTCGAAGTCCCTGACCTCGGCCTCGCCGACGAGCGTGACCGCCACGCCTTCCTTGCCGGCCCGCGCCGTACGGCCTATGCGGTGGACGTAGGTCTCCGTGTCCTCGGGCAGGTCGTAGTTGACGACGTGCGAGACGTTCGGGATGTCGAGCCCGCGCGAGGCGACGTTGGTCGCCACCAGGATGCTGGTCCGGCCCCTGGAGAAGCCTTCGAGCGTCTTGGTGCGCTGCGACTGCGACTTGCCGCCGTGCAGGAGGGCTGCCTTGTAGCCTTCCCTCTCGAGCTGGCGGTGCAGCTTGGTCGCACCGTGCTTGGTCCTTCGGAACACTATCGCCACGGGGTCCTTCTCCGCGTCGATGAGGGCCCTGAGGGCGCGGGTCTTGTCCCGGCCGTCCATGCGATAGTAGACCTGCTCCACGGTGTCCACCGTGGGCGCCTCGGATTTCACGGTCAGGTAGCGCGGCGAGCGCATGTGGCGCTTGACCATGCCCCGGATCTCCCCCGGCATCGTCGCCGAGAAGAGGGCTGTCTGCCTCTCGTCGGGGGTGTGGGAGAGGATGCGTCCGACGTCGGGGGCGAAGCCCATGTCGAGCATCCGGTCAGCCTCGTCGAGCACGAGGTAGCGCACCCCATTCAGGCGGAGCGTGCCGCGCTGGAGGTGGTCAAGGATGCGTCCGGGCGTGCCGACGACGACGGAGGTGGAGCGGCTCTTGAGGGCCTTGATCTGGGGCCCGATACCGACGCCCCCGCACAGCACGACCGGACGAACCGGGTTGTACTTGGAGAGGCTGGAGATCTCCGTCGCGGCCTGCGACGCGAGCTCCCGCGTCGGCACGAGCACGAGCGCCTGCACGCCCCGCGGCTTCCCGTCTAGGCTCTCGATCAGGGGTATGGCGAAGGCGGCCGTCTTGCCGCTGCCGGTCTGGGCGAGGCCGACGACGTCGTCCCCGTCCAGAAGCCCGGGCATCGCCAGCGCCTGTATGGGCGTTGGGACCTCCCATCCCTGATCTGCGACGGCCCTCTGGACCTTATCAGAGATGGGCATGGTCGCGAACGAGGTCTCTTGGACCTCTTGTATGGTGTCTGTCATGGTGTTTCGATTCCTCTCTCTCGTCGGACAGTAGTCGCCACAATAAGGAGCAAACGTCGTGGGCTACCGCTCGGTACGGAGGAGAGGCGCAAGGCACAAAAAAGGAGATGCGCTTCGGGCATCTCGATGATCGTGGACGTATGTTCTTTATAACGTAGCCCAGGGAGTATACCGCAAGCCCGCCGGTAGTCGAGGCGTCGTACCATCCGGGCGCGGGTAGGTTTTCGTTCCCCGGGGTATAGATTGCGTGTCGGGCGGGGTTCACAGACCGAACGCGGCCCGGCGTCACAACCAACGCTGACGGGAGGACGGACGATGACGGAGCCTGCGGGTGGAGAGAGCTTTCCCGAGCTTTTCGGGGTCGTACAGGACTACGCGCGGGGGGACCACAGCCATCAGGTGAAGGCGCTCAGGGTGATCTCCGCCGCCTACCTGCCCCTGTTCGAGGTCCCCCCGATGCCTGATGCCAAGCGGGTGGTCGAGGACGTCCTCCGGGCCAACGACTTCCTGCTGACCGACCCCGAGTCGGGCGGGCTGGAGCCGGCCGCCGTGGACGCCGTGGTGAGCGTGGCGACCTCCCGGCTCGACGAGGAAGACCTCAAGTGGGGCGCCGGATGCCTCCTGGACGTGATGGACGCCCTGAGACAACGGGCGCTGACCGAAGGGTACGAGACCTACGTGCTGGACGCCGAAGACGTCCTTGACGGCCTGGAGTCCATACTCGCGGCAGACATAGTGGAAGACGCCATCGAGGACGCCATCGAAGACGCCCTGGAGGGCGGGGTCTGACCTCCGGCCCCCCGACCGGCACGAGGACCGGCCTGGACCACTACGGGTTGCTACCGGGTTCGGTTCCACCCTCGGGTTCCGTGGGTGGATCTGCGGGGGCCTCCGCGCCCCCCAGCATCTCGCGGAGCTCCTGCATCTGATCCTCTAGAAGCTGCAGGCGCTCTTCGACCAGGGCGAGGTGGTCCGCGACTTCCGTCCCGGGGTCCTCCTCCGAGCCTCCTCCGAGAAACTTGCCCGCGAGGCCTCCCCCCGCGAGCCCCGCCGCGGCCCCCGTGAGCCCCGAACCGCCACTGGGGCGATCCGTCAGGCGGCCAGCGTAGTCCTCGATGTCTCCAACGTCGAAACCGCCCCGTTTCCTGCCCGTACTTCCTCCTCCGCCACGTCCCGCACCCCCGCGTACGCGCTCTCGCACGCGGCTCTGCGCGCGTCCCTGGGACCCCTTGCGCCTGCCCCTTCTACCCACGTCCGTCTCCTCCGGTCTCGCCGACGCCTCGCGTAAACGGGTTTGCTGTACCCGGGGGAGGTCCCGCGTAACCCGCGCCCCTTTTCAGTCGGGGCGGTTCGTCAGAGGTGCGGTCCTTCCGCAAACCCGTTTAGCCGGCTTCTCCGGCGGCCTTCTTCGTCTGGCCGTAGCCGGAGATCTTGGCCCGGGTCTCGGCGAGTTGTTCTGGGCCGAGGATGACGGGGTCGCCGGCGAGGCGGGTCCGGTAGTAGAGCTCGGCCATCTCTTCGAGTATCTCGGTCAAGGAGTAGGCTTTGGTCGCCGTCTCGTCCACCGTGATGGTGCCGTGGTTCCGAAGTAGGCAGGCTGAGTGCTTTTCGCCGAGGGCTTCGCTGGCGTACCCGGCCAGTTCCTCGGTTCCGTAGGTGGCGTAGGGCGCCAGGGGAACGCGGCCCTCTTCGGAGAGGGCGGCGAGCATGTAGTGGACGGCGGGGATCTCGAGCCCGAGGCAGGCCAGCGCGGTCGAGTAGGGGGCGTGGGTGTGCACGATACCGCCGACGCGCGGCCTCTGACGGTAGATGCCGGTGTGCATCGGGACCTCGGTGGAGGGCTCGAGCGGACCCTCCAGGAGATTCCCGTCGAGGTCGACGAGGGCCAGATCCCCGGGCTCCAGGTCTTCGTAGGGTAGCCCGCTCGGGGTTATGAGGACGCTTCCGTCCGGGGTTCGGGCGCTGACGTTGCCAGCGGTCGTCCGGACGAGGCCGGAGGCGCCCATCCTGCGCGACAGCCTAGTAACCTCTTCGCGTAGCTCCTGATACTTCAAGCCGGTCCTCCTGTTCCCGATAATTCTGATGCCTGAAACCCGATTACGAGCCGGGTCGCCTCCAGAGGTCGCGGGCGGAATCTACCCGGGTCAGGTAGTGCTCGAAGCCCTCTTCGTAGAGGTCGGCCAGATCTCCGCTGGGTCGAACCTCGCCTTCGGGGCGGGTCCAGGCGTCGTGGTCGAAGTCTATTCTTAGTGAGATCATGGCGGCCATGGCGGCACCCCGGGCGCCGACTTCGGGCCTGCGGGCGACCTTGAGGGGCTGCTGGAGCACGTCGGCGAGCACCTGCCGCCAGGCGCGGGACTCGGCCCCGCCCCCGCAGATGGAGATCTCACCTTTCAGACCGGCCGCCGCCAGGCAGTGCTTTGCCGCGTACCCGACCCCCTCCGCCACGGCCCGAACCACGTCGGCGCGGGTCGTGCCGAGGGTCATGCCGGAGAGCTGCCCGCGGGCGTGGGGCTCGACGAAGGGGGCGCGCTCGCCGGAGGGGGAGAAGAACGGCAGGACGCCCACGCCGTTGGCGCCGGGAGGGCTCTCGGCGAGGAAGTCCTCGATCTCCGCGTGCTCGGAGCGGAGCAGATTCAGGGTCAGGTCCATGGAGGCGGTGCCGACCATCGCGGGCATCGCCCTGAGCCAGCGGTCCGGCTCGGGCGCGCAGAGGGTCTGCCCGCCTGGCTCCCCGTCCGTGTCCACGCGGTCGGTCAGGACCACGCAGGCTAGGGTGGTTCCCACGATGATGACGCCGTCGCCGAGCTCGGTGACCCCCGCGCCCATCGCCGTCGCGGGGAGATCGAACGGGCCGTTGTGTACTGGGGTGCCCTCTGGCAGTCCGGTTAGCTCTGCACCTGCTTTGCTCAAGGGTCGGGCCTCTCCCGGCGATTCGTCGATGGGCGCGAGCAGGCGTTCGCAGTCTTCCAGGCCGAAGAGCTCCAGGAGGCCGGGGTCGTATTGGCGGGTCGAGTGGTCCATAAACGGTTCGGAGGCGTCGGAGACGTCGGTGGCACGTTCGCCGGTGAGGCGCTGGAGGGCGACGTCCTTGCAGTAGCCCGCGGTGGCGGTCCTCTCCAGCGATTCCGGTTCGTCGCGTTTGAAGGCCGCCATGATGGCCGAGGGCGCACCCGGGAAAGTGACGTTTCCGTTCCTGCGGAAGTGCTCCTCGAAGACCCCGGAGGCCGTCCATTCTTCGACGATGGAATTGGCCCTGGCGTCGAGCCAGGTCGCGGCGCGTCGCACCTGGCGGCCCCGCCCGTCCAGCAGCCAGAGGCCGTCGCCCTGGCCGGTGAGGCCGACCGCCTCGACGGGCTCGTCCGTCTCTTCCAGCACGGCCCGGACGACCGCGCCGAGCGCCTCCATCGTCTCGTCGATATCCTGCTCCGAGCACTCGGGACGGGGGTTGTACAACTTTACCCCACGTCCCTCGGACGCGAGGACCTCCCCCTCCCGAGAGAAGGCGGCGGCCTTCACGACCGAGGTGCCGAGGTCTATGCCCAGGATCATATGCGCATCGTCTCCTTCACGTCTCTCGGGTCGCGTTGCCCTGCGGTATTACCGTCTCTCTCCGTCCTCCGCAGTTGCCCCTTGGCCGAGCAGCAGACAGACACTTCCTCGCCGTCAGGCAGCCCCGCGCGGCAGGGACCCGGCACCGGGCCAGGGGCGTATATGTCGGCAGAGTGGCAGGCCTCGCAGCACCGGGCGGTGTCCACCAGGCCCCTCTCCCCGAGATCCGCGCAGCCCGTCGCCTCGACACGGTGCAAGGTCTCGATCGCCCGCATCCCGTACCTCCTCAGGTCTGGCCCGCCCGTCGTGCCGGGTTCATTTGCTCTCCCGGAGCACCCGGCGACGGTACTCCTCGTCCGGGCGGGTGTCCAGGCTGTCGGCCTGTTCGGCGGTAAGGTAGACCGGCTCTCCGGCGGCGAGCGCGCCGGCCATGATGCGCGCGTGCTTCTCCGCCATCGCCGTGACCCTCTCCACCCCGCCCGCGGATTCTCCCAGGGCCACGAGGCCGTGATTTTGCAGGTAGAGAGTCTTCGGCGCGACCCCGACACGCTCTTTGTGCTCCCGCAGGCCGTCGCGCAGCGCGCGGGCCAGGGGAAGGCCCACGTCGGCGTAGGGCACGTGCAAAGGGTGGCGGCCGAGGACCACGATCTGGTCGGGGAAGATCGCACCCTCCGAGAGAACCTCTGCCCGGTCGGAACACAGAATAGAGTTTACCGAGACCGGGTGGGTGTGCCCCACGAAGGTGGCCTCCCCCTCGGTGAGGCAGAGCGCGTGCATGACAGCCTCGATGGAGGGCCGCAGGTCCCCCCGGCCGGTGCGCGCCGCCATCAGCGCCCCGCCCAACGCGTCGTCCGGGGTATCTTCCAGGTCCAGCAGGGCCAGCGTGCGCCCGAAGTCCATACCGACGAAGCCCTCCGCGACGGCACCAGCCAGCGACGTGCCGCTGGCTTTTACGAGGAAGCTCTCGTCGTCCAGGCGTACGGAGGTGTTACCCTCCCCGAGTATTATGAGGTCCCTCCCGGGGTCCCCGAGGGACCTCGACAGCCCCACCAGCTCCTCCAGCCGCGTACCACCGCTCTCCGCGCTCATGGGCACCTCCACCATGCTAACCCGCGCCCCGATCCGTCCCACATTCCCGTCCCTCCGTCGTTTGCAGGGCCCGCGTTACGGGGGGCAGCATCGCTTGCAGTTCTCTGTATAGTTCCAGGCGTTTCGCGTACTTCCCGGTCATCTCCGGGTCGGGCTCGAACGTCCGGCCCTCCTCGGCCACCAGGGCCCTCACCGATACCTCGTCCGGCCATAGCCCCGTCGCCATTCCGGCCAGCACGGCGGCCCCGGCCGCCGCGCCGTGGCCCAGGCGCGGCACCGTCACCGGCACCCTGAGCACGTCGGCCTTTATCTGGGTCCAGACCTCGCTCTTGGAGCCGCCGCCGACGGAGCGCACGGGCCGGAGGTCGCCGAGCACCGCCTCCATGCGCCCGAAGTTGTCCCCGAGGCCGAGGGCCGTGCCCTCGTAGATAGCGACGGCGAGGTCGCCCGCGTCCGCGTCGAGGTCGAGCCCGACTATGGCACCGCGGGCCTCCGCGTCCCAGGTCGGGGTCCTCTCGCCCGCGAGGGCGGGGACCATGAGCAGCCTGCCCGGCCGGCCGCGGGCCAGTGTCTTTTCGGGGACGTTCCCGTCGAACGCGGCCGGGTTCTCGAAGCCGGTCAGCCTCATGCCCCACTCGGTGACGGCCCCGGCGGTGGTCATCGCCGCGAGGATGAGGTCGCTTTCGCCGACACCGTGGCGGGTGTGGATCATGCCGGGCACGTGCGTCCCGCGTTCGGCCGCGGCGATGACCACGGTGGAGAAGCCGGTCATCTCCACGAGCCCGTCGCCGGGTCCGAAGATGCCGGCCTCGAGGGCCGCCCCCACGGCGTCTATCCCACCGTGGGCGACCGGCGTGCCTTCGGGCAGACCCGTGGCCTCCGCCGCCGCTCGCGAGACCTCGCCGGCCACCTCCATCGCGGGGCGGACCGGCGGCAAGAGGTCCAGCGGGACGAAAGAGGAAAGCGCCCCGTCGAACCCGCCGTCCCAGCCCTGGAAGAGGCCGGCGGTCGTCTCGTCCAGGGTGGGCTCGCCGGTCAGCCGGGCGACCAGGAAGCCGTTGGCGCACAGGACGGCGCGGGCGTTCTCGATCTGGGCGGGACGGTTGCGCGCGAGCCACAGGAGCTTGCCGGTGGCGAAGTACGGGTCGGACGGGTTGCGGGTGGGTTCGATGGCGGCGGAGATCTCCTCCGCCTCCCGGAGCGCCCGGCGGTCGATCCAGGTGAGGGCGGGCCCAAGTGGCTCGAAGTCCCCGTCCACGCAGACGAGCGTCGGGGCCTGGCAGGTAACGGAGACGCCGCAAACGGGCTCGCCTCCGACCACCTCAGGCAACGCCTCGACCGCCGCCCGCCACCAGGCCCGCGCGTCCTGCTCGGCCCCGAGGCCGGCGAGGCGCGTGGGGTAGCGGACCGTTTTTTCGCGCAGGATCTCCCCCCGCGCGCCCAACGCGACCGCCTTGAGGCCCGTGGTCCCGATGTCTATGCCGACGGCGTTCATCCTCGCGGAAGATCCCGGATCTTCACGCTCCCGTGACCTCCCGTACACCTTCGGGTGGGATCGCACCCTCGACGCGGGACGCGGCTGGGGTCAGGGGCGATGCCGGGCAACGGGTGGAAGACGGTCGTTCCCGCGCCGGCGGTCATGCGGGGTCGCCCGCCACTACGCGGTTGACCACGTTCTCGAGCCTCTCGCCGCGCGCGTACCGCCCGACCTCGGCGGCGGCGATGTTCGCGGCCCGGTGGGCCGTCTCCCGCGTGGCGCCGGCAATGTGCGGCGAGAGCACAAGGTTCGGCACCTCGAAGAGCCGCGAGCCCTCCGGCGGCGGCTCCTCGTCGTAGACGTCCAGGGCGGCGGCCCCGAGGTGGCCCGACTCCAGGGCGTCGCAGAGGGCACCGTAGTCCAGGAGTCCGCCGCGGGCTGTGTTGACCAGGACGGAGCCCTCGGGCATCTTCCCGATTTGCTCGGCCCTGATCATGCCGCGTGTCTCATCTCCCAGGCGCGCGTGCAAACTGACGACCTTCGACCGTTCGAGCAACTCGTCGAGCTGTGCCTTGCGCCCCCCGGCTTCTTGGACCGGCCCGTCGTCCACGAACGGGTCGTAGACGAGCACCGTGGCCCCGAAAGCCGTGAGGACCTTCGCCACCCGGCTGCCTATGGCCCCGAAGCCTACGAGCCCGACCGTCGCGCCGTCGAGCTCGACGCCGTTCTCCTCGTAGGCGTAGAACTCGCCGCGCCATTCGCCGCCCTTGAGGGACGCGTGGGCATCAGGGATGCGCTTCATCGCGGCGAGCATGAGCCCGAGTGCGTACTCTGCGGCGGCCGGGGCGTTGCGCCCCGGGGCGTTGGCGACGATGATGCCATTCTCCGTGGCGGCCTCCACGTTCACGTTCACCGGACCGCCCCTCGTGACAACGACCAGTTTCAGGTCTTTCAGGGAGGTCAGAACCTTCTCCGTGATCGGGGCTAGTTGCGTGACGATCACCTCGGCGCCCCTGCCGGCTTCGATGACCTCGTCCTCGTTGCCCGCGGCCTCGTCCACCTCGGCCACCCGCCCGAAGGGCTCGATGGGCCACCCGAAGTCCAGGGTCGCGGTGTCCAGGTCCTGGCCCAACTCCTTCTTCAGAGCCTCCACCAGAAGGCGGCTCAGCACGAAGCGGTCCCCCGCCGCGAGTATCTTCCCTACGCCCATCGTCTCCCCTCCCCGTTGTCTCTCACGTCTACCTCTCGTGCTATCTCACGTCGCGTTGAACGAGTAGAGCGCGCCT
>JACDFX010000325.1 GCA_013815575.1 Rubrobacter sp. | reverse complement strand
CTTGGCCACGAGGTCAAGACGGTCGTCGTGGACGACGGCTCAAAGGACGCGACGGCGGACATCGCCAGGGAAGAGGGCGTTCCCGTCGTAACCCACGTCGTCAACCGCGGCCAGGGCGACGCTTTGCGCACAGGCTTCGCCATAGCGCAGGCCGAGCGCTCTCTGGCCGTTATCAACCTCGACGCCGACGGGCAGTACAAGCCCGAGGAACTCGATCGCCTCGTCGGGCCCATCATCGAAGGGAAAGCGGACTTCGTTCTCGGCTCCCGCTTCCTGGGCTTCTACGAGGAGTCCGGGAGCGTGAGGCACGTCGGTGTGGTGTTCTTCTCGCGCCTGATCTCACTGCTCACCGGCATAAAGGTCTCGGACTGCACGAACGGCTACCGCGCCATAAGGGTCTCTGAGCTTCACAAGATGGACCTCCGGGAAGACCGCTTCAACGCTAACGAGATCACCCTGGAAGCCCTCAGGAACAAGCTGCGTTTCCATCAGGTTCCCGTCTCCATGATGACCCGCGCCGCCGGCGAGACGAAGAAGCCCCCGAGGTTGGCTTACCCGCTCGGGGTCTTCCGCGTCATCATCTCGACCTGGCTGAGGTAAGGCATCAGGTTATAGGTGTCTGAGGGTGAGGCCTCGCTTATCCTTCGGGGATGATGCGAAGATTTGCTCTGTCGGTCGGTGGCGGAGAGGGTCCGATGGGTAGGGCGGACTTTTGACTTCCCCTGTGCTCTCTCTTCGCGAGTTGAACCGGGCGACGCTGGCGCGCCAGATGCTGCTGGATCGGGAGGCTGTTTCTCCTTACGACGCTGTCCGGCGCCTTGCGGGGCTTCAGGCGCAGGTGCCCAACCCGCCTTATATCGGCCTTTGGACCAGGCTCCGCGGGTTCGAGCGTGACGAATTGACGAATCTTATCCTGGAGCGGCGGGTCGTCCGGTCCTCGATGGTGCGGGCCACGCTGCACCTGACAGCGGCGGAGGATTACCTGCTTCTGAGGCCGGCCATTCAGGCCGCGCTCGATAGATCCCTGCGATCCATCGCGGGGAAGCGCCTGGAGGGTCTCGACCTCGAACGGCTAGTGTCGGAGGCGCGAACGCTGGTGGAAGAGGAGCCGCGCACCGCCAGGGAGCTTCAGGAACGGCTCGTGGAGATGGAGCCTGACCGGGACCCGTCCGCCCTTGCCTACCTCGTCCGGATGCGGCTCCCGCTCGTCCAGACGCCGCCCGCCGGCACCTGGGGCACGGGCGGCAGCCCCAGGTTCGCCCTCCCCGAACCCTGGCTCGGTTCGGCCCTCGCTGACCCGACCGAGAGCCTGCGCGCCCTCGCTCTCCGCTACCTCGCGGCCTTCGGCCCCGCGGGCGTAAAGGACTTTCAGGCGTGGTCCGGGCTGACCGGCGTCAAAAGCCTGCTGGAGGAGATGAGCTCGGGGCTGCGAATTTTTCGGGACGAGGGCGGGAACGAGCTGTTCGACCTGCCCGACGCGCCGCTGCCGCAGTCCGACACCCCTGCGCCGCCCCGCTTCGTGCCGGAGTACGACAACCTCGTGCTCTCCCACGCCGACCGGCGGCGCGTTATCGCCGACGAGAACCGCAAAAAGGTCTTCCTCTCCGCTGCCCGTGTGAGGGCCACTTTTCTGCTCGACGGCTTCGTTGCCGGGGTGTGGAAGATCGAGAAGACGAAGAAGGCGGCGGCCCTGACCATCGAACCGTTCGCCCCGCTCTCCACGGAGGACCACGACGCCCTCGCTTCAGAGGGCGGGCGTCTCCTGAGTTTCGCAACGGACGGCCAGCCCGAGTTGGACGTGCGATTCGAGAACGCCGGTTAGATGACCGGCGCGGCCGCCAACCGAAGGGCGTAGGGTCGGTTGGCGAACCGACCCTACGCGGTATCGCGTAAGATGCGCGGCGTGAGGTTTGCGAACGTATTGAAGGGGCGGCAGGGCGCCGGGGCGGGGAGTGTGCTCATCGGGCTCTCCTTCGCCGTCTCCGGGGCGCTGACGTTCGTCTTTATCGGCATCTCTACCCGCGCCCTCGGGGGGGAGGCGGGTTTCGCGCCGATCGCGTTGCTGTGGAACGCGACGTTCTTGATCGTTCAGGTGCTCTGGGTGGCCGCGACCCAGACGCTCGGGCGTCACGTCGCGGAGAGGGAGGCCCGGGGAGAGGATTGGGGGCCGGTGGTCCGCTCCGTCAGGCGCTGGCAGACGGGATTGCTGGTCGGGTTCCTGGTGCTCGCGTTGGCCGCGAGCCCGTTTCTCACGGCGCTGGTTTTCGAAGAAGCCTGGATCACGTTCGCTTTCGTGGCGGCGGTGGCGTTGTACGCGCCCGAGTACTTCAGACGCGGGCTCTTCAACGGCCACCGCCAGCCCACCCGGATGGGCGCCCAGATCCTGGCGGAGGCCGCGAGCCGCGTGGTCGTCACGGTCGTCCTTCTCGCGGCCGGACTCGGCGTCGCCGCCCCGGCCATCGCCATCGTGCTCGCGCCGGCCGTCGGTGTGCTGGCCGTGCGCCCGGTAAGGGTGCCGCCCCCCGACAAGCCCGGGGAGCCGTTCTCCGTCGGAAAGGCCTTACGGTTCGCGGGGCCCGTCCTGATCTGTATGACCTGCGCGCAGGCGCTGGCGAGCGGCGGCGTCGTCCTGGCCGGCCTGATGGGCGGCACGAAGGCGCAGGTGGGGCTTCTGGGCGCCGCGCTCATCTTCACGCGCATCCCGCAGTACGTTATGAGCCCCGTGATAGGTGCCCTCCTGCCGCACGCCAGCCGCGCCCTCTCCACCGGCGGCCGGGCGGCCCTCGACCGCTTCGCCCTCCGGACGGTAGGGGTGGTGGGCGGGGTCGGCGTCCTCATGGTCGGCGGTGCCTGGCTCCTCGGCGGGTGGGGGCTCAAGTTGTTTGCCGGCAGGGATTTCGAGGCCGATAACACCCTGCTCGCCACCCTCGCCGCCCTCGCGGCCTTCTACCTGCTCTCGGAGACGCTCAACCAGGCGCTCTTCGCCCTGGGGCGGGGACGCCTCGCCGCCGCGGGTTGGGTCGTCGGGCTCCTCTCAGCCGTCCTCTGCGTGCTAGTCTTGAGGACGGACTTGATAGAGAGGATCTCGCTCTCCCTCGTGGTGGGCGCCGCCGTTGCCGCCTTGGCCCAGGTGATCTTCTACCTCATCGCGCGCGGGAGGCCCGCCGCCTAGCCCCCGGTGTGCCAGCCCGCCCCTCTCAGGTGCCGCGGGGGTGGAGGGTACGATCCCAGAGGTCATGGAGTTCCTCTTCTACGGTTTCGATCATCCGCCCCAGGTGGAGGTTGTCGAGGCGGGTACGCATCTCGTGGCCTTCGGGGTAGGACTTCGCGATCTCTTCTACGCCCCGCAGCCTGTCCCGAACCAGCTCCGCCTTGCGGATCTCCTCCGCCATCGCCAGCCGCCGCTCTTTGCCAGCCCTGATCTCGGGTCCGTCTCTTTCCACCGTCACCTCCTGGTTCGCTACCGATCATATCCTACGACATCCGGGATGTTCCCTGCGTCTAGCGGTTCGTCTCCATAAACC
>JACDFX010000027.1 GCA_013815575.1 Rubrobacter sp. | reverse complement strand
CACGCCGGGGGACCTGGCCGGCATCTCCGTGCTCGAAGGCGACCTCGTAAGCGAGGCCGTGGACGGCCGCACGAGCCTCGTCCTCCCCGAAGGCGACGGCTCAGGCTCAGACGTGGCCGCCCTCTCCGACGAGCTCTCCGTCCGCTCCTCCGACGGGGCGACGCGGCTCGTAGACGGCAAGAACCGCAAGCCCGGCCTGATCCGGGGCTGCGGCGGCGAGGGTGGGGACGCTCCCACCGAGGCCCCCAAACACGACTTCACCTGCACCGACCCCTCTGAGTTGATCCTCTTCACCCCCATCTTCGGCGCGGGCACCGAACCAGGCGAGGGCGCCGAGGCCGTTCTGGACGCCTCCGGCCGCGTTACGGCGCTGCGCGAGGGGCGCGGCGGCCCCATCCCGCCGGACGGCTCTGTCCTCTCCGGCACCGGGGAGGGCGCCGACTGGCTCCGCGCCCACGCCCAGCCCGGACGGAAGATCGACCTCTCTGAGAGGCTCTCCGGCGAGGGCGTCCGCATCGGCGAGGGGACGGGGGTCGTCAACGGCGGCCCGCGGCTCTTGAGCGGAGGCGAGCCGGAGATCACCGCGTTCGCCGAGGGCTTCGTCTACCCTGAAAACCCGGAGTTCTACTATCGCTTCGGCGAGCGCCGCAACCCGCGCACGCTGGCCGGAACGACGTCGGGCGGCGACTTGCTACTCGTCGCCGTGGACGGCAGACGCCCCGGCTACAGCGTCGGCGCGAGCTTCGAGGAGAGCGCTGGCATCATGGACGCCCTCGGCTCCGACGAGGCCGTCAACCTCGACGGCGGCGGCTCGACCGGGATGACGGTAGAACAGAGGCTCGTCACCCGTCCCTCAGACACGACGGGCGAGCGACCCATAGGTGACGCGGTGGTGGTGCTGCCGTAGAGGCCGTCCTCTACGCTACGGCTGGCGCTTTCAAGTCCGGGTTTCGGAGGGCGCGGGCGCGGGTGCCTACGTCAGGCCGAGTTGGCGCAAGAGTTCCCCGGTGTCAGCCTGTCCGGAGTGCTCGATCAGCAGCCCTTCCATGAAGCGGTCGACGAACTCGGCGGTAAAAGTGGCCTGCCGTCCCGTGGGCGGATACCAGAGGACGCCGCCCCTGTCGGTCCCGGACAGCGTTAGACGCGTCCTGACGAAGTCGCCTTCGGCCCGCTGGTCTTCTACCGTGACCGAGAGATCCGGGTAGCTCTTCCACAGGGCCGACAACACCCGCTCCATGGCGAGCTTGCCCCTGGCACCCCGCCTGAGGTCGCGGAAGTCTTCGGATACGAGGTCGTCCACGACGGAGGTATTTCCCTGTCCGAGTCCCTCCTCATAGAGCCGGCGGGCCGTCTCGAGGTTCTCCTTCTCCCTGACGCGGAACGCTTCACCAAGCGCGCCGCGGCGAGCCCGGCGCAAGAACGTCGCGCCGAGCAAGATCCAAAGCGGCGCCTCCAGGAGGCTCATGCCCGTCGCGTACCAGCCGAGGAGAGAGGCCATAAGCCCGTTGGGCGGCCCGATAGCGTTGGGGGCTGGCGCAAAGAGTAGGAACCATAGCGTACCGAGGGGCAGCGAGAGGAGGAAGAGAAAAGAGAGCAGGCCCCCCAGCTTCTTCTCGCGGGCCGCGAGAAGAAGCGCCGCAAAGGACAAGAGAACTATGGGTGGCAGAAAGACGATGGCGTAATACGCCGCGGCCTCGATGGCCGGAAACGGGAACGCCGCGGAGACCTGCCACCTCTCCCCCGTGCTCCAGTAAACGGCTACCGCGACGCCGACGGCCTCCGCCATAAGCAGGAGCGCCAGCAGCGCCGCCCCCAGCGAGGCCAGGCGCCGCCCCGTCACGCGGAGGACGTTCCAGGCCAGGTAGACAGCACCCAGCGAAGCCGACATGACGAGCACCTCTCCCACGAACCCCGGTATCTGCGCGAGCAACCGCGCCGCCGGGTCGACGTAGAAGGAATCCCTCAGGGTGGCTTGCCAAATCGTGCTGAAAACTCCCAGAACAGCCCCGGAAAACGCCGTCACAGCCGCCCAGAAGAGCGGCTCGCGCAGCAGCCTCTTGCGGGTCCTATCCGGGACAGAGTCTCTGGCCGGCGCCGCTCCCGTGACTTCCACGCAAGCAGTCTACCCGAGGCCGGGATCTCGCTCACCCCGGCACCCCGGGTGGGAGGCCCTGGGTCCAAAAAAGCTGTAAGCTCACTCCTTGGAGGCGCGAAGCGCCGTGCCAATAGCGAAGGCGCAGACCAGAGAGTATTGACAAGCCGGAAAGAGGTTCTCTTGCAACAGACCAAGTTCCTCCTCGACGAGAAGCGCATCCCCGAGTCCTGGTACAACCTCGTGCCGGACCTGCCCTTCCAGCTGGAGCCGCCGCTCAACCCGGCCACCCGCGAGCCGGTAGGCCCCGAGGCGTTCGCGCCGATCTTCCCGGAGGAGATCATACGCCAGGAGGTCACGACCGAGTCCTACGTCCCGATCCCCGAGGAAGTACGCGAGATCTACGCCCTCTGGCGCCCGACCCCCCTCTTCCGCGCCCGCCGCCTCGAAAAGCTCCTCGACACCCCGGCCCACATCTACTACAAGTACGAGGGCGTGAGCCCTTCCGGCTCCCACAAGCCAAACACCGCCATCCCCCAGGCCTTCTACAACAAGCAAGAAGGCGTCCGCCGCCTGACCACCGAGACCGGCGCCGGCCAGTGGGGCTCCTCGCTCGCCTTCGCCTGTGAGACCCTAGGCCTCGAATGCACGGTCTACATGGTCCGCGTCTCCTACGGCCAGAAACCCTACCGGCGCATCATGATGGAGACCTACGGGGCAGAGGTCCACGCGAGCCCGACGGACCTTACCCAGGCCGGCCGCGACATCCTGGAGAGGTACCCTGACTCCCCCGGCTCCCTCGGCATCGCCATCTCGGAGGCCGTCGAGGACGCCGCGAAGAACGAGGACGCGAAGTACTCTTTAGGCAGCGTGCTCAACCACGTCCTGCTCCACCAGACCGTGATCGGCCAGGAGGCCCTCGAACAGATGGAGATGGCCGGAGAGTACCCGGACGTGGTCGTCGGCTGCGTCGGCGGCGGCTCGAACTTCGGCGGCATAGCCTTCCCCTTTATCCGGGAGAACCTCAAGGGCAACAAGGACACCCGCATCATCGGCGTCGAGCCAGCCTCCTGCCCCACCTTGACGAAGGGCCGCTACGTCTACGATTTCGGCGACACCGCGGGCACCACCCCGATGATGAAGATGTATACGCTCGGGCACTCCTTCGTCCCGAGCGGCATCCACGCCGGGGGCCTGCGCTACCACGGCGACTCGCCTATCGTCTCGGCCCTCGTCCACGGGGGCCTCGTCGAGGCGCGGGCCTACGCCCAGAACCCGACCTTCGAGGCGGGCGTCATGTTCGCCCGGGCCGAAGGCATCGTCCCGGCGCCGGAGGTGACGCACGCCATAAAGGCGACCATAGACCTCGCCCTCGAAGCTAGGGAGGCCGGCGAGGAGAAGACCATCCTCTTCAACCTCTGCGGCCACGGCCACTTCGACTTCTCCGCCTACGAGGCTTACCTGGCGGGGGACCTCGTCAACCTGGAGCACTCGGACGAGGAGATAGAGCGAGCCGTGGCAGGGCTACCGGACTGAGAGGTTCGAGGCTCCGGGTCTTAGCCCTCGGGCTTGAGCGGGTAGGGTTCGTCCAGTTTTACCTGGCGTTCTTCTGCCTGCAATCCCGTTTTAAACCAGAGTTTACGCTCTCTAAACCATACGTTCCGGACCCGCTGTTATCCTCCGGCGCGGATGGAACCTGTACCCGTTTTCGGCGCAGAGAGAGGCCTCCCGGGAGACGGGCCGAACCCACCTCACCCCGACCGCAGACACCCCGCTCTTCCTCTTCCGAGCCTGAACCGGTGTCTTGCGTAGGCGGACGTGAAGCGGGCCGCGGCGGTCGCGGCGGTGGCCATGCTCGTTCCGTTAGCGCCGCTTCTGATCTCCCTGACGACGCAGGAACCCGGGAGCAAGACCAGCCAGAAAGCGGGACGGGAAGCCCCTGAGAAGCCCCTGGCGCGCGGCACGGCGCAGATACGGCTGCTTGGCATCAACGATTTCCACGGACACCTGGAGAGGTCCGGGGAGAGCGCGGGTGCGGCCTCTCTCGCGGCCTCCCTGGACCGTTACGAACGCGCGTACACCATCCGGGTCCACGCCGGGGACATGGTAAGCGCCTCGCCGCTCGTCTCGGCCCACTTCCACGACGAGCCGACCATTCTTGCGATGAACGAGATGGGCTTCGACGTCGGCACTCTGGGCAACCACGAGTTCGACGAGGGCAGGGAGGAGATGCAACGCCTCATCCGGGGCGGGCAGAGGGAGGGAAGCGAGGACACCTCCGACCCGGACTTCCCGGGGGCGACGTTTCCCTACGTCGCGGCCAACACCCTCGACCGGGAGACGGGCGGTCCCATCCTGCCCCCCTACACCGTGGTGGAGCGGGACGGGGTCAAGGTCGGCTTTATCGGGGTGACGACGCTCGAGACGCCCGGGATCATAATCCCCGACGCGGCACAGGAATTTCGCTTCGCCGACATCTCGCAGACGGTGAACCGCCACGCCGCCGAGCTTCAAGACCGGGGAGTAGAGGCCATCGTCGTGCTCGCCCACTCTGGGGCCCTGGACACCGACCTTGGCGGGACCACCGACGAGATCGTCACGGAGACAAAGCAGATGGACGACTCCGTCGACGCGGTCTTCTCCGGCCACACCCACAACCGCCTCGACCTGCGGGTCGCCGGCAAACCCGTCGTCCAGGCCGAGGAATACGGAACCCACTTCGGGGTCGTTGACCTCTCAGTGGACCGCGCGAGCGGCGAGGTGACGGGCTCAGAGGCCAAAGTCGTCTCCGTCCGGAGAAACGGGATCAGCCCGGACCCGGAGGTGGCCGGCCTGGTGGAGAAGTACGGCGATCGGGTGGCGTCGCTCTCCGACCGCGTCGTCGGGACCGCCGGTGAGAGGATAGGCCCGTCCCCCACCGAAGCCGGCGAGAGCGCCCTGGGCAACTTTG
The DNA here is from genome assembly GCA_013815575.1 of Rubrobacter sp. Classification (GTDB taxonomy): domain Bacteria; phylum Actinomycetota; class Rubrobacteria; order Rubrobacterales; family Rubrobacteraceae; genus Rubrobacter_D. The sequence goes on along the minus strand of JACDFX010000027.1, from coordinate 4,234 downwards.
TCGCGGACGGCCAGCGAAGAATCGCCGGCACGGACTTCGCGCTGGTCCCGACCGGGGGCCTGCGGACGAACATAACGCCAGGCCCCGTAACCTACGGCGGGCTCTTCTCCGTGCAGCCCTCCGGCAGGGACCTGATAAAGGTGGAGCTTAACGGGGGGCAGATCAGGCGCGCGCTGGAGAGGCAGTACAGGTCGGACGGCAGGGACCACCGGCTCGCCGTCAGCGGCCTGCGCTACGCCCACGACCCGTCCAGGCCCCTCGGGCAACGCGTAACGTCCCTCACCCTCCCGGGCGGAGCCCCGGTAGACCGGAACGCCACCTACACCGTTGCCGTGAACGGCTTTCTCGCCGCGGGCGGGGGGGATTTTGAGGTCTTCACGGAGGGCAGGGACCCCGTAACCGTCGGCACGGACATAGGAGCGCTGGCGCGGCACGCGGGGGGTCTGCCCCAACCCTTCGTTGCGCCGGATCCCGACGAAAGGCCCCGCGTAGCGTTGGCCGGGTAGGAGGGAAGGACGAAATTTCACGTAGAGTTTACGCGGTCGTAACAATACGGCCGGAGTCCACTGGTATACATGCTTCTGGTCAAACATTTCACAGGAGGGGTGCGGCGTGGGCATTGGCGGCAACTGGGACAGGCGAGTAAGTCGTAGGGCCTTTCTTGGCCTGGGGGGCATGGGTGCTGCGGCGTTGATGTTCGGCGCGAAGGGCATGGCCGAGCCGACGGACGACATCGTCGGCTACGGCCCGCTCGTCAGGGACCCGGGCGGCATCGTGGACCTGCCGAAAGGTTTTCAGTACCGGATCATCTCGGCGGAGGGCTCACAGCTCACCGGGGGCGGCACGGTCCCCGGGGACCACGACGGCATGGCGGCCTTCCAGGGGGCGCAAGAAGGGACCACGGTCCTCGTCAGAAACCACGAGCTGATCCCCTCCGAAGGACCGGCTGTCGAGGGGACAAACCCCTACGACCCGACCCAGCCCGGCGGCACGGTCGGCATCGTCGTGGACAACAGAACGCGCAAGAAGATCCGGGACTTCGTCACTTCTTCCGGGACCCAGAACAACTGCGCGGGCGGGGCTACCCCGTGGGGGACGTGGCTCACCTGCGAGGAGAGCTTCCAGCCCGGGCACGGCTACGTCTTCGAGGTGGACCCGCGAAACCCCCGAAATAATCTCTCGAAGACCCCGATACGTGAAATGGGCTTCTTTTCGCACGAGGCGACGGCGACGGACCCGAGGACCGGGATCGTCTACCTGACCGAGGACGACCCCGGCGGCAACCTGAACGGGGAAGACACCGACGTCGGCACGAGCTTTATCTTCCGCTACATCCCCAACGACCGGCGCCAGAGGCCCGGCGCGCTCCAGAGGGGCGGCACCCTCCAGGCGATGGCCCTCGAGGAGGGGCCGTTCGCCGGGCCGGGGCCGGACGCAGACACCTTCGACCCCCGGCAGCGTCTCCGGGTGCGCTGGATCGACGTCAACCCGGAAGCGCCGCGGCCGGAGGCGCTCGCTAGAGGGGCTGTCAAGTTCAACCGTCTTGAGGGCGCGTTCTTCCGGGGCGGGGCGTTCTGGTTCGACGACACCAACGGCGGCGAGAGCAGGCTCGGGCAGCTCTTCCGCTACTACCCGAACCTCGCGACCCTCGAACTCTGGTACGAAGGCACCGACTCGAACAAGATGGAGAGCCCCGACAACATCGTCGTCACCCCCTTCGGCGACCTGTGGTTCGCCGAGGACGAGGCCGTCGAGGGCAACAGCGTCGACCGCGTCATGGGCGCGACCCCGGACGGTCGCGTTTACACCTTCGCCCGCAACCGGCTCAACGACTCCGAGTTCGCCGGCCCGACCTTCTCCCCCGACGGCAGGACCTTCTTCGTGAACATCCAGGACCCCGGAATGACCCTCGCCATCTGGGGTCCCTTCCAGCCCAGAAGCCTCAACCGCCAGGCGGCAATGGCGAACGCCGCCCCGCCCGAGGACTTCGCGCCCCGCGTCTCCGGCGAGCTCGCCGAAGCCGCCGACCGCTACGGTATGGGCACCCTCGAAGCCGCCGCCTACGACCGGCTGGGGGTCCAGCTCACCGCCTGAGTCCCGGGCCGGGAGAGGATCACGAACGAGCGTCTCCAGAGAGATGTTTCCAGCATGGATGCCTGCGGTGACCGGCGTAGGCGCTCTGTCGCCGACCGGGGATGTCCCCGCCGCTGACGGGTGGACCATCAAGAAGACGGCGGCCGTCACCCCGGCGGCCACGGGGAAGTAGCCGTGTCCGCCGTCTAAACTCCCCTCCGGGATCGACCGGATAAACGGGGATTTGGAGAAGAGGGGCGGCGCCGAACTCGGCTTCGGCGTCCTCGACGGGCGGGGGCCCGGGTACGAGTCAGCCGGGTTCCGTGCCGACACGAGCAGGTGCGAGAGCCTAACGATCTTCACGATTTAACCCGAAGTTTTCGGTCGTTTAACACCGTCGACCCGACGGATCACTACACTTTGCGCGAATCGGCATCCCGGTTACGCGGCTACACAATCCCAGAACACTGGAGCATCCATGAATGATAAGAGCCAGCTAGACGACTTCCACGTAAGCCGGCTAGACTTCCTCAGGTATTCGCTGGCGACCAGCGTCGCGGTGTGGGCCGGTTCCCAGGTCTCCGGCATCAACGAGGCGGAGGCGCAGGACCTCTTCAGCAGGGCCGCCCTCGATCCGGCCCGCTTCCCGCAGAGTGTCGCCTCCGGAGATCCGAAACCCAACGGGATCGTGCTATGGACCCGCGTGGCGCCTCCGTCGGGGGGCGGCACCCTGCGGGTGGGCTACCGGATCGCCCTCGACGACGGCAGGAGCGACGCGCAGGCGTTCGCGGACCCCGTCCTCAGCGGCGTGTCGGAGACGAGCGCAGCGCGGGACTACGCGGTCAAGGTTCAGTTGCAGAACGCGGGGCTCAAGCCCTTCAAGAAGTACCGTTATCGCTTCTACTTCGGCGGGTCTTTCTCTCGGACCGGCCGCTTCAAGACCCTTCCCGCGCCGAGCGCGGACGTGGGGCAGATACGCTTCGGCTACATCTCCTGCCAGGACTACACCAACGGCTACTACAACGCCCTCTACCATTTGGCGCGGGAAGAGAACCTGGACTTCATCGTCCACCTCGGCGACTACACTTATGAGACCGCCCCCCCGCCAGGCGAGAGCAACAGCTTCCAGGGCGGCGGACCGGACGAGAGGCGCTTCCAGTTCCCTGACGGCGGCGAGGAGGAGTTAACCCTCAGGGACTACCGCTTCGGGTACAAGAAGTACAAGTCCGACCCGAACCTCCAGGCGTTGCACGAGAAGTACGCCATGATCATGATCTGGGACGACCACGAGTTCGCCAACGACGCCTACCAGGTCTTCGCCCCCGACGAGGGTGGAACCGACCCGGAGCCCAACAAGAACCCGCGGCGTCGCGAGGCCGCGAGCCGGGCGTGGGCCGAGTTCAACCCGGTCGGCGTCTACTTCAACGCCGCCAACGACCCGCTCAACGAGATCGTCATCTACCGCTCCTTCGCGTTCGGCAACCTCATGGAGCTTGTGATGACAGACCAGAGGCTCTACCGTGACGCCCCGCCCAACGGCAACGAGACGCAGAACCGCTACCTGACGCCCGGCACCGGGCTCGAGGGGGAGGAGGCGCCGGGACGGACCCTGCTTGGTGACGGCACCCCCGGCGTGGACGGGTTGAGGCGGCCCCCGCAGGTGGACTACTTCCTGCAGAAGATCACGCGCTCTCCGAGGACGTGGAAGCTCTGGGGCAACGAGGTGACTTTCATGCAGCTCAAGGTGGCGAACACCTCCGCCGAGTCCGCGACTGTCGACCCCATCACCTCCCTCGAAGAGCTCTTTCCGGGGATAGGCGACTTCCCTGCGGCCGGTTCCGTGAACAACCCGGAGGGCGTCTACACGACGCTAGACCAGTGGGACGGCTTCCAGGCCGAGCGGCGCAGAATCACCCAGAAGATCCGGGACGACCGGACCCTCCCCGGCCCCGCGGGCGTCGAGAACTTCATCACCCTGACCGGCGACATTCACTCCTACATAGCGGGGTACATCAAGGAGAATTACGATGACCCGACGTGCATGGGCGAGAACAGGCCCGTCGGCATCGAGCTCGTGTGCCCCTCCGTCACGTCCTCGAACCTCTCCGAGATCGTGACGTTCGGCTTCGGGACCGCCCCAGCCCCCGACGCCGGGCAGTTC
>JACDFX010000324.1 GCA_013815575.1 Rubrobacter sp. | reverse complement strand
CTTCGTGGCGACCATCGCCATAAACCGCGCGGTGCCCAACTTCGGCCCCGCCTTGAGCGCGCCGTGGTGGATGTGGACGGGCGGCCTGCTCGGCGCCGGCTTCGTGCTGGCGTCGGTGATACTGACGCCGCGCCTTGGCGCGGCGACCACGATAGGCCTTTTTCTTACGGGGCAGGTGATCGCCTCGATAATCATCGACCACTTCGGCCTCTTCCGGGTCGCCGTTCAGGAGGCGACCGTACCCCGACTCCTCGGCGCGCTGCTCATCGTCGCCGGCGTCTTCCTGGTCCAGAGGTTCTAACCCCGTGAACAGCATCTGCGTCTTCTGCGGCTCCGGCGTGGGCAACGATCCGGCCTACGCCGAGGCCGCCCGCCTGCTCGGCCGGACGCTCGCCGAGAGGGGTATCACCCTCGTCTACGGCGGCGGCCACGTCGGCCTGATGGGCGTGGTCGCGGACGCAGCGCTCGGGGCCGGCGGCGAGGTGATCGGGGTGATGCCGAGGTCGCTCGTCGACCGTGAGATCGGGCACAACAGCCTCACGAAGCTCCACGTCGTCCACTCCATGCACGAGCGCAAGGCCCTGATGTCCAAGCTCTGCGAAGGTTTTATCGCCCTTCCCGGTGGCAACGGGACCCTTGAAGAGTTCTTCGAAGTCCTCACCTGGGCCCAACTCGGCGAACACGACAAGCCCTGCGGCCTCCTCAACGTCGCCGGCTACTACGACCCGCTTCTAACGGTCTTCGACAGGATGGTTGACCAGGGTTTCTTGAAAAGAGAGCACCGAGATCTCGTCCTAGTCGAAGAAGACCCGTCGGCCCTGCTCGGCAGGTTCGAGATCTACGAACCGCCGAAGACCGTCAAATGGATCGATAGGTCGCAAACCTAGCCCAACAAGAAAAGATGCGGCTAACCATCCCGGACCGATGGCTGGCCGCTGAAACTCGATCGCTAGACGACCGCACTCTAGGCAGTCGTGAGCTGGTGCCCCTGCTCCTTGTAGCGGGCGGCCATGTCCTGGAGGGAGATCGGGTCGTAGTCCTTCGCGTGTCCGGCCTGGCCGAAGGCCTCCATGCGGGCCCTGACGACCTCCTGCATGGCCGCGCGGGCGGGCTTGAGGTAGTAGCGGGGGTCAAACTCGCCAGGGTCTTCGGCGAAGGCCTTGCGGATGGCACCGGTGGCGGCGAGGCGGAGGTCGGTGTCGACGTTGACCTTGCGGACGCCGTGCTTGATGCCTTCCTGGATCTCACGCACCGGAACCCCGAAGGTCGGACGGATCTCCCCGCCGTACTGGTTGATGGTGTCCACAAGCTCCTTGGGCACGCTGGAGGAGCCGTGCATGACGAGGTGCGTGGTCGGGAGCCGCTCGTTGATCTCCTCGATAATGTTCATCGCGAGCACGTCCCGATCCGGCTCGCTGGTGAACTTGTAAGCCCCGTGGCTCGTCCCGATGGCGACCGCGAGCGCGTCCACCCCCGTCCTCTCCACGAACTCGACGGCCTGGTCCGGGTCCGTGAGGTTGACCTCGCCAGATCCGACGCCGTCCTCGATGCCGCCGAGCGTCCCGAGCTCGCCCTCGACGGTCACCCCAACCTCGTGGGCCATCTCGACGACCTCTCGCGTCACGCGCACGTTGTACTCGAAGTCGGCGGCCGTCTTGCCGTCGTCCATGAGCGAGCCGTCCATCATGACGCTCGTGAAGCCCAGATCTATGGCGCTCTTGCAGGTCTCGGGCGAGTTGCCGTGATCCTGGTGGAGCGCCACCGAGATCTCCGGGTAAACCTCCGCCGCCGCCTCCATGAGATGGTAGAGGAAGCGGTCGTTGGCGTACTTTCTCGCGCCCCTGGAGGCCTGAATGATTACGGGCGACTCGGTCTCCCGGGCGGCCTCCATGATCGCCTGTACCTGCTCCAGATTGTTGACGTTAAAAGCCCCGACGCCGTAGTTGCCCTTCGCGGCCTCGTCCAATAGCTGACGCATCGTTACCAGTGCCATCCGGGTTTTCTCCTCTCACGGGTTGACAAACTGCGCAAATATCCAGTATACGGCTCACCCGGTCCTCGGGCAAAGAAGAGGCGCCCCCGAAAGGACGCCTGGCGTTGCGTGTTCTCGTGTGAGCCCTACGCCGGGTCGACGGAGACACGGTCCGCCTGCACGACGTAGCGGACGTACCAGTTCGGGCCCATCGTCCAGTAGTCGCCGTAGTCCTCGATGCAGGTCTGGAGCGAGATCATGTCGCGGCCGGCCTGCGGGGTCGTGACCCACGTCTCGTTGGGCAGAACCTCGGCGAATCCGGAGACCTCGTAGGTGTAGACCGTGCCGTTGGCGTCGTAGAGGTAGATCTGATCCCCAAGCGCCAGGTTGGGCAGGTCGTAGAACTGGTAGTCGCTCGCGGTGCCAGGATAACCGAGCCTGTGCGCCGCGATGTAGGTGTTGGCCCCCTCCTGCCACGGGAACCCCGCAGTGGGTAGCTTTATAGCCCCCGCGTCCATCGCGGCGATTGAACTGTCGTTGGCTATGTAGTTGTCGTCGAGGCCGAGCGCGGGTATGTCCATCCACAAATCGTTCGTGGCCGGCTGCGGGATCGGCGGCGGCCCCGCGGCCTGCTCGGGCTCCTTCTGCTCCTGCCTGGCCTGATCTCCCCCACCGTTGCCTGAAGATTCGGCCCGAACCTTCTCTTCCCCGGAGGATTTCTCCTCAGCGGCCTTCTCCTCGACCGCCAGCTTCTCGGCGGACTCCAGCGGCGCCGCGACATCTTCGGCCACGGCCTCGGGCGCCCGGACCACGTCCGGGGCGGCGACCCTCTTGACGGGAGAATCTCCCCCGCCGCCAAAAGACACCAAGTTCGGGGTGAACGAGCTCAGGGCGGAGAGCATGATCGCGCCGATCACCACGACGCCCAGCGACATCAGCAAAATGAAACCCGCCCGCTGACGCCTCCTCCTGAATATTCGCTTATCCGACCTCTTACCCAATGTGTCCTCTCCGTCGATCGAACTGGCTATAAGCGCCCGCCCAAACTTCTATCCGCGCCGCATTTTATCAGCCAGATTCCTAAAGTGGTAGGCATAAACAGAACCGTTCTTAATACTTGTACATTTTGTGACACACTCCGGTAACACGATTTGGGTGGTCCGGCACGCGGTCGATCGGGGTGGTCGGGGCGGGTCGATGGGTTAGTATAAGTCTCTTGCCTGGGGTCGCCGGCGGGGTTCGGCGGGCTTTGGGGCCGTTATTATTCGGATTACACAGAGGGGCTTGCGGTTGAACACGGAGGCGCGGCGGATGTCCAGGAGGGGGACGGACGGGTCCACGCTGGCGGGTCGGGGGCTCAGGAAGAGCTACGGGGACTTCGAGGCCGTCAAGGGCGTGGACTTCGAGGTCTTTCCCGGGGAATGCTTCGGGTTTCTCGGGCCAAACGGGGCCGGCAAGACCTCGACGATGAAGATGATCTACGCGGCGGCGGTTCCAACGGGCGGGGAGCTATCTGTCGTCGGCCTCGACGTAACGCGCCACGACCGGGAGGTCAAGCGCCGCATCGGGGTGGT
>JACDFX010000323.1 GCA_013815575.1 Rubrobacter sp. | reverse complement strand
GGTTTAGCTTTCAGCGGTCAGGTATCAGCTTTCAGCAGAGCTTGAGAAAGCCGGCGTGGTTTTCTATCGGGGTCTCTTGGAGATTGCTTTGGTAGGATCGTGGTGTGGACCGGTATTCTTTTAGCGTGCGTTTGACGCCAGCGGCGCGAGATCTGCTGCGTCCCGGCGAGGTGCTCGTGCTCGACTGGTACCGGCTGGCGGTGTGCTGCGCCGGGGCGGGGGAGATGGGCCTCTACGCGATGGACGGAAGGACCGTCCGCAGGCGCAAGGGTCTGGTGAGGCTCAAGGGGGACGACCCCGTCTACGCCGCCCGCGCGATCTTCCCGCACCTCGCCGGTCGGGAGGTGGAACTCGACGCCCGTAAGACCCTTGGCTTTCGGCGCTTCTTCTCCGACCTGCCGGGCGACTTTGGTCTCCGAGCCGTCATGGGCCGCCTGCCCGAGACGGAGAACGCCACTAGCTGATCCAGCCGAGCCGGGCGCAAAATCTTACTCCTGTATCGGTGCGATCTCCAGAACGGCGCGTCCCTCCCCACCGACGAACAGATCTACCAGGGGCGTGGTCCTGGTAGATTTGTTCGTCGGTGGGTCAAGTTCTCGGTTGCGGCGCCGTTGTGTAAACTCTTTCGAGAGAGCACGTTTTTACCGGAAGGAGAGCATTTTGAAGAGGCGCAGGTTGGGCAACGAGGGGTTTGAGGTCTCGGAGATCGGGCTCGGATGCATGGGGATGAGTGAGTTCTACGGCACGGGTGATGAGGACGAGTCCGTCGCCACCATCCACCGCGCCATAGAGCTCGGGATTACCTTTCTGGATACGGCGGATATGTACGGGCCGTTCACCAACGAGAAGCTGGTGGGCAAGGCCATACAGGGCCGGCGCGACGAGGTCGAGCTGGCGACTAAGTTCGGGAACGTGCGCGGCGAGGACGGGAGTTTTCGGGGCGTGAGCGGCAAGCCCGAGTACGTGCGCGAGTGCTGTGAAGCCTCTCTCCAGCGCCTCGGCGTGGACCACATCGACCTCTACTACCAGCACCGCGTAGACCCCGAGACGCCCATCGAGGAGACCGTCGGGGCGATGAAGGAGTTGGTGGAGGCGGGCAAGGTGCGTTTCCTCGGGCTCTCGGAGGCGGGGCTTGAGACCATCCGCAAGGCCCACGCCGTCCATCCCATCAGCGCGCTCCAGTCAGAGTACTCGCTCTTCACCCGCGAGGTGGAGGACGAGGTACTGCCGACCCTCCGTGAGCTGGGGATAGGCTTTGTACCCTACAGCCCCCTCGGCCGCGGCTTCCTGACCGGACGCTTCAAGAGCATCGAGGACATGCCGGAAGACGACACCCGCAGCGCCCGCTTCCCCCGCTTCGCCGAGGAGAACTTTATGAAGAACGTGGAGCTGGCGGACAGGGTGCGCGAGGTCGCCGACGAGAAGGGCGTGACGCCGGGCCAGCTCGCCCTGGCGTGGCTGCTGGCCCAGGGTGAAGACATCGTGCCCATACCCGGAACGAAGCGCCGCAAGTACCTGGAGGAGAATGCTGGCGTCGCCGACGTAACGCTCACGCAAGACGACCTGCGCCGCATCGAGGAGGCCATGCCCCGAGGCTCGGCCGCCGGCGAGCGATACTCTGAGGAGATGATGCGGGCCGTGGGCCGCTAGGAAAGAAGACCGTGGCGGCACGAGGATCAGGCCGGATCACCGCACGTTTGGCGCAGATGACCCGACCCGATCGGTACGAAACCGTAACGCCGGTGTAACCTCTGGCGCCGGCGCATTATGTAACATGTCCGCGAATCTTCTACGGGGAGGTGTCGTGGGCCGCATCCTTTGGACGTGCGCGTTGGTGTTGCTCCTGACCGCCTGCGGCCCCGACGCGCCGGATCGGGGCGGGCGAGAGACAGAGAGAGCCGACCCCGAGGTTCGGCTGATCAAGGCGGAGGCCGAACGCGTCCGGTCGCCGGACGTTACGGACGAGCAGGTCGCGGAACTCGTGGGTGGGAACAACGACTTCGCGTTCAAGATGTACCACGAGCAGGGCGGGACGGGGAACCTGATCTTCTCCCCCTACAGCATCTCGCTCGCCTTCTCCCTGGCCTACGCCGGCGCCCGCGGCGAAACGGAAGCCCAGATGGCCGAGACGCTGAACTTCCTGCCGCAAGAGACCCAGCACCCGGCCTTCAACGCCATCGAGGGCCGGATGTCCGGGTTGGGAGAGAAGGGCGGCGGAGGCCCCAGCCCGCCCTTCCGGCTCAACGTCGCCAACTCGGCGTGGGGACAGGAAGGTTTCCGGTTCGAGCAGGCATACCTGGAGACGCTGGCCGCGCACTACGGAGCCGGGCTGAGGCCCCTGGACTTCGGGCAACCAGACGACGCTTCCGAGGAGATCAACACCTGGATCGAGGACGAGACCGAAAATCGCATCAAGGACCTCGTCTCGCCGAAGGTTATCAGCCCTTCGACGCGTCTGATGCTCGTCAACGCCGTCTACTTCAAGGCGTCGTGGCGATCCTCTTTCGTCGAGTCCAGGACTAAAGATGGACCATTTACCTTGCTCGACGATAGCGAGGTCACGGCCTCGCTCATGCGACAGTCGTCGTACCTCCCGTACTCAGAGGGCGACGGCTACGAGGCTGTCCGGCTGCCGTACAAGGGCGACGCCGCGGATATGCTGGTCATACTCCCCGAAGAAGGACGCTTCGAAGAAGTCGAAGGCCGATTGGACGCTGGCTTTCTGGATGAAGTAGACGAACAGATACGCCCGGATGAGTTCGTTAAGCTGACCATGCCTCGCTTCGACTTCGAGACGGACCTTGACCTGCCGGAATCGTTCGACTCGATGGGCATGACGGCCCCCTTCGGCGGCGCGGCGGATTTCGGCGGCATCACGAATGAGGCCGACCTGTCCATAGACGATGCCCTGCACCGGGCCAACATCTCGGTGGACGAGAAGGGGACCGAGGCAGCCGCGGTTACCCTGCTCGATATGTCGGTGAGCGGGACCCCCGAGCCGGTGGAGATGACGTTGAACCGCCCGTTCCTATTTGTCATCGAGGAACGAGAGACGGGGAGCCTCCTTTTTATGGGACGTGTTACGGACCCGGAATAGCGTAAGCTACGAGGAGTAGTCTAGAGAGGGGAGTGGGCGTGGCCGAAGTGAAGTACGTCTCGCGGGTCGAGGTGGAGCCAGTGGAGGGAAAGGTCCGGCGGGCTTTCTTGCCGGGCGAGGAGGAGCCGGTGCTCTTCGGGGTCCACTCGGAGGTTGCCGAACACTACGGAGTCTCGCCGGAGGACGAGGAGACGCACGCGAGCACCCTGGACTACGTGGTGGCCGCGGCGGGCGGGTGACTGCTTGGCACCTTTGCCGGCGCGCTGGCAGCGCGTCAAGTCCCCGTCGAGTCCCTCCGCGCCGAGACGGTAGGGGAGGTAGAGGCCGAAGGGAAAGTGCTGGTGATCAAACGCATCAAGCAAACCTTTCACCTCGCCGCCAATGAGGCGGATCGCGAAACGGTCGAACGGGTACTCTCCGTGTATGCGGATAGTTGTCCGGTAGCCCGCTCGGTAAAGGGG
>JACDFX010000322.1 GCA_013815575.1 Rubrobacter sp. | reverse complement strand
AGGACGCACCGGGCTGGGAGTACACGGGCGGCGTGCGGCCCGTGGATGAGGCCCGCGCCGCCCTGGCCCCCTTCTGGAAGAGCCTACGGTAGGACGGGGGTGAGAGAGCTGGCCGGGATGCTCGGTGCGGGGCCGCCCTTCAGGGACCGGAGGGACGCCGGCAAGAAGCTGGCGCGGTGCCTGATCCGGCACCGCGGCGAACGCCCCATCGTCTTCGCCCTTCCCAGGGGAGGGGTCCCTGTCGGCTACGAGATAGCACTCGCCCTCGACGCGCCGTTGGACGTGATCGTGGCCCGCAAGCTGGGCGCCCCTGACGAGCCCGAGTTCGGTATCGGGGCCGTCGCGCCCGGCGGGGTACGCGTCCTGAACGAGGGCGCCGTCCGGAGGCTCGGCATCCCGCAGGATTACCTCGACCGCATCACCCGCCTGGAGACCGCCGAGGTGGAGCGTCGTCTCCGGCACTTCAGGGGGGGGCTCCCGGAGACGAACGTCTCCGGCCGCACCGTCATCCTCGTGGACGACGGCCTGGCGACCGGCGTCACGGCCAGAGCCGCCGTCGAGGCGCTGCGCCTCAGGGGACCGGAGCGTATCGTGCTGGCCATGCCCGTCTGCGCCGCCCAGACGGCGGAACCGTTCCGGGCCGAGGTGGACGACCTCGTCTGCCTGAAATGCCCGCCGAACCTCGGGGCCATCGGCTTCTGGTACCGCGACTTCGACCAGACCCCGGACATAGAGGTCGTGGGGCTCCTGGAGGCGGCGCGACGGAGGGTGGAGGAGTCCTGACCAGGCAACCGCACGATGGGAGGAGCCCCATTGCCCGGTACAATAAGGGGGATCGGCCTTCGGCAGCGATAACGGGAAGCCGGGGACCGAATGGTGAAGGCTCCTCGAAGAGGTGAACGACATGTGCGGCAGATACACGCTCACCAGCCCCATCGACAGGTTGATCGGAGAGTTCGGGCTGGCCGGGGCCGATGGGGATCTCCATCCGAACTTCAACGTGGCGCCGACGCAGGAGGTCGCGGCGGTAGTGGCCGGAAACGGGGGCAGGCGGCTTGAGATGCTCCGGTGGGGGCTCGTCCCGTCGTGGGCGGACGACCCGGGGATCGGGGCGCGCATGATAAACGCCCGCAGCGAGACCGCCCCCGAGAAGCCCTCCTTCCGCGGCGCCTTCCGCCGCCGGCGGTGCCTCATACCGGCTGACGGCTTCTACGAGTGGAAGCGCGAGGAGGGGGGCAAGCAGCCCTTCTACATCCACATGAACGACGGGCGTCCCTTCGCCTTCGCCGGGTTGTGGGAGAGCTGGAACGACGGTGAGATCCGCTCCTGCACCATCCTCACGACCTCGGCCAACGATCTCGTCGGGCCCGTCCACGAGAGGATGCCCGTGATCCTGCCCGCCGGGGATCGCGACGCCTGGCTCGACCCGGAGGCCGAGAGGGAGGAGCTCGTCTCCCTGCTCAGGCCGTACCCGGGCGACGACCTCGAAACCTTCCCCGTCAGCCGCTTCGTCAACAGCCCCCGCAACAACGACGAGCGCTGCGTCCAGCCCGCCGCTTGAGCCTCACCGTTCGGCCCGAGGTCGCGGAGGCCCTTCAAAGAGGAGATCCCGTGGTGGCGCTGGAGTCAACCCTGATCTCTCACGGCCTCCCCCACCCGGATAACCTGGAGGTGGCCCGCGAGTCGGAACGCATAGTCCGCGAAGCGGGCGCACTGCCAGCCACGATAGGCGTCGTGGGCGGTACGCCGACCGTCGGGTTGGACGGGGCGGAGTTGGAGCTCATGGCGACGGCGGGCGGGATCGAGAAGCTCTCGGCAAGAGACCTCCCCGTGGCCGCCGCGAAGGGTCTGCACGGGGCCACGACCGTGGCCGCCACGGCGCACCTGGCGGCGCTCGCCGGGATAAGGCTCTTCGCCACGGGGGGCCTCGGCGGCGTGCATCGGGGGGCGCGGGAGAGCTGGGACGTCTCGGCTGACCTCGCCGCCCTGGGGCGGACTCCGGTGACCGTGGTCTGCTCCGGCGTGAAGTCCATCCTCGACGTACCGGCAACACTGGAGTTGCTGGAGACGCTCGGCGTGCCCGTCGTCGGGTTCCGAACGGAACGATTCCCCGGCTTCTACCTGGCCGATTCTGGCAGCCCGCTCGTGTGGTCGGTGGGGGATGAGGGGGAGGCGGCGCGCCTGATCCTGGCGATGGAGGAGCTTCTCCCCGGTAGGCCGGGTCTCGTGGTCGCCAACCCTATCCCCGAAGACGACCAACTCGACCCTGGTCTCCACGACCGCGCCCTTCGGGCCAGCCTCGAAGAGATGGGGCGTAAAGGTGTGCGGGGCGGGGACATCACGCCTTTCCTGCTGGACCGGTTCGCGAAGGAGACGGAGGGGGAGAGCCTGCGGGTCAACAAGAAGATCATACTCGGCAACGCCCGGCTCGCCGCCCGCATCGCCGTCGCGCTCGCCGGGACCTCCTGATTCTTGGCGGTCCCGCCTGTCCTGGTGATCGGGGACCTGCTCTACGACATGCTCGCGAAGGTCGACGGGGACGTAACCCTCGGGACGGACACCTTCGTCCCCATCCGGGTCGCCGCGGGTGGCTCGGGCGCGAACGCCGCCGCCTGGCTCGCCCACTCGGGTGTGGAGACGAGCTTCGTCGGCAGGGTCGGCGACGACGTCTTCGGCGGGTTCCTGGAGGGGGAGATGGAACGGGTTGGTGTAACCCCGCACCTGGCCCGCGATCCTTCGCTGCCGACGGGCAAGGTCTTCGTGCTCGTGGACGGGGCTGGGGAGCGGACCATGATCACGGACAGAGGAGCGGGCGAGGCCCTGGGCCCGGACGACCTCCCGGAGACCCTCTTCAGCGGCGGGCATCTCCATCTCTCCGGCTACACCCTCTCCGGTGGCAGCCGCCGGGAGGTCGCAACGAAAGCCTTGCGCCTCGCCCGCGAGGCCAGCATGACCGTCTCGGTCGACCCGTCCTCCGTACCCCTGCTGGAGTCCGTCGGGCCTGAGCTCTTTCTGGGGTGGACCCGTGGCGCCGACCTCCTCTTCCCGAACCTGGCGGAAGGAGAAACCCTGACCGGCGAGCGGGACCCGGACCTCATCCTGAAGAAGCTGCTGCCGTACTACCGCGCCGTCGTCCTCAAGCTCGGCCCCGAGGGGGCCGCGTACGCTGACGGGACGGGGGATACGCTTCGGGTACCGGCGGCGCCGACCCGGGTGGAGGACACCACCGGGGCGGGGGACGCCTTCTCCGCGGGATTTCTGGCCGATTGGCTGGCCCGTGGGTCGACGGAAGAGGCGCTGAGACGGGGGGCCGGGGTCGCGGCGCGGGCCGTCGGGCGGGTCGGGGCGCGACCGGGGGACTGAAGCATGATCACGCTCACGGCGCCCCCGGTTAGATCCGTAGTACCTTCCCGTTCGTAGGTATCTTTACGTCAACAGCACAGAGAGGTCATCACGTTGAGCATCGAAACTCTAAAGAGAAAATGGGGGACCGGCACCGCCGCCGTCTTACTCGCCGGCGCCCTCGTCTTTTTCCCCGCGGCCTGCGGCGGGGAGACCTCGGGTGGC
>JACDFX010000321.1 GCA_013815575.1 Rubrobacter sp. | reverse complement strand
CCGTCGAACCCCGCGGCGGGCTCGCGTCTCTGAGGTCCCGATCCGAGACGAGCCCGACCAGACGCCCCCCGTCGACCACGGGCAGGTGCCGGATGTTCTTCTCCCGGCACAGCCGCCACGCCTCGGCAGCACTCGCGTCCGGCCCTAAAGTCTCCACTTCCCGCGTCATGGAATCCCTTACCCGCAGCATCAGCACAATCCTTTCTCTTAACGTCCTCGCGGCAGCTTAACATCTGGCGCGGGTCCGCTCCGTCGCGGGTCAGGGGATTCGTCTTGTTTACGGACCCCGGGTAGGCCGTCAGAGGGGGCGCCGGGCCTATCCCCAGACGTTCTCCGCGGTTTGCACGATGGCCCGGAGCTTGCTCTCTTCGTCTTCGACGCCCAGGGCGTTGCCGACGATGGAGGTCGCGAAGCCGCACTGGGGGCTGAGGGCGAGGCGTTCGAGGGGGACGTAACCGGAGGCCTCCCTGATGCGTCCTTCCAGATCCTCCGGCGTTTCGGGCCTACCTGACTTGGTTGTGACGAGGCCGAGGACGGCGATCTTGTCTTCAGGGACGTGGGCGAGGGGCTCGAAGGTGCCGCTGCGCTCGTCGTCGTACTCCAGCATGAGCCTGTCGGCGTTGATGTTGGCGAAGAGGGCCCTGGCGAGCGGCTTGTAGGAGCCGGAGACGAGCCAGCGACTCCCCTGGTTGCCCCGACACAGGTGGAAGGCGAACGTGACCCCCGGATGGTCCCCAATGACGTGGTTGTCCAGTTCCACGCCGCGGGACATCCAGCGGTCGAAAGGCCAGCCCCGTTCTTCGTAGAAGCGGCGGGTCTTCGGGTCGAGGAGGAGCGGGTAGTGCGGCGCGTCGAGCTGAACGTACTCGGCGCCGAGACGGACCAGTTCCTCGACCTCTTCGCGCAGGATGTCGGCGACGTCCTCCAGGAACCCGTCCAGCGTCGGGTACGCCTCCTTCGAGAGTTCGGGCGACCACAGGTTGGCGTACATGCTCGGGCTCGGGAGCGTCACCTTGACGACCCTGTCCGTGCGCGCCCTGGCGTAGACGAACTCCTCGACGCAGAGATGACGCCGGCGGCGCAGCCTGCCGACGACGCCGAGCCCAGGGGGACGCGCCGTGTTCTTATCCCCCACCGCCCCGTCGCCGTGCCAGTCGCCCCACAACCAGGCGTCGATGGTGTGGCCGGAGAAGCCTTCGACGGCCTCGACGAGCTGGCTCTGAAAGGATTCGCGGCGCATCTCGCCGTCGGTGACGACCGGGAGGCCGGCGCGTTCCTGCAGCCCGATGGCGCCGTCGACCGCCCGGTTCTCGACGCGTTTGAACTCCGTAGCCGGGATCTCCCCGTCCGCGTACCGCCTCCGGGCCTCCAGCAACTCGGGCGGCCTCAGCAGGCTCCCGACGACGTCCGCCCTTATGGTCTTTGCCTCCGTCACGAACGCCAGTCTAGCAGCGGGCCGTTCGTGTGGGGCGGGGCGAGTCTATTCGATGCGATTCACTACTTCACAGTCCGCCGCGACGCGGTCTGCCTCGTGGGCCACGACCCTGTCGTTGCCGGGTCCGCAGGAGATCCTGTCGGACTCGAACGGCAGGCCCGGCGGTCCCGGTCCGAAGCCCGGGACGGCGATCACGTCGTCGCCCCCGCCGCCGGAGAAGGCATCCACGCCGGCATCGTCCAGGAGGACGTCGTCTCCCCGCCCCCCGAAAACCGTGTCGTCGCCGGGGTTGCCGCCGAAGGTGTCATCGCCCCGGCCGCCGCGCAGGACGTCGTTTCCGGCGTGATCTATGAGGGTGTCGTCGCCGGCCCCACCCCTGAGTAGGTCGTCGCCGCCCCGGCCGTCTAGCTGGTCTCTGCCCGCCCCGCCCAGCAGCCTGTCCGCCTCGTTGGCGCCCTTGAGGTCGTCCGGGCCGGGGGTGCCTTGCAGAACCGCCGCAAACGCCGTCCCGGCGGCCAAAGCGAGCAGGACCGCCGTCAGCGTGACAAAAAGGATCGTGCGCCCCATCTCGCTCCTCCCAGAGGCCGGACTACGGTCTGTTTCGGAATTCTACGCAGTGCGCCTGGCAGGCGCCAACTACCCGTAAGTCTGTTCCGTCTGGACGGTCCCGTCGTTCTTGTAGACGAGGAGTTGGCTCGGCCGGCGGTCTCCCGCCAACCGCTTGGCCTTGGAGACCGCTTCATCCTTGGAGTCGTGGACGCTCGTCGCCCGGCTGGCGCCTTCGGCCTGCACGCTCCATCTTCCCCCTTCGCGGGGCGTCACCGTGTAAGTCGTCCTGTCCGCGCTCCGGGCCTCCGTCCTCCCCTCTGCCTCGAGGTCCGCGTTCCCGGACATCATCCCGGCCGTCTCCGTCAGCTGGCCCCTGACCCTGTCAGCCGCCTTCTCGCCGCCGCTCTTTCTCTTCCTGCCCATTCCGGTACCCCACCTTTCTTGTGCCTGAACGTGCTCTTCAATCCCTTGGACGCGCCGGGGCGCCGAAACCGTTACGCGGAGGCCCGCCTACCCGGATTTGGCGGCCTTCGCGCGGCGGACGAGCTCGGCGCCCGTGATCAGGGCGCTCAACCACAGCCCGCCCGCCGCGTAGCCGGCGGCCACGTCGCTGAAGTAGTGGACGCCCAGGTACATCCGGCTCAGGCCGATAAGAAGGACCAGGAGGGACGCCGCGAAGACCGCGCCCACACGCTTCCTCCAGCTCCCGAGAACGAGCACGGCGAAGTAGGCCAACATCCCGTAAGCCACGAGCGACCCCATCGCGTGCCCGCTCGGGAAAGAGTAGGTGCTCTCCACGAGCAGGGGATGGTCGAAGAACGGCCTGGGCCGCGCGAACAACGCCTTGAGGACCTGGTTTAGCACCGCCCCGCCGCCGACCGCCGCGAGCCAGGTGGCCAGGGAGGTCCACTGCCGCTTCCAGGCCAGAAGGGCGGCGACGAGCACGCCCAGGAGCGCTATAACCTCCACGGAGCCGAACGCGGTCACGGTGAGAAAGAAGGTAGTCAGGGCCGGGGTTGCCGAAGAGTGCAGGTAATCCGCCACGGACCCGTCGAAGCGCACCAGGGGATCTCTCGTGAGCACGTCCTCGGCCAGGCCGCCGAAGAGCCACAGGCATCCCGCGGACGCCGCGAGGCCGAGCGTCAGGTGCAACCCGAGGTACTGGCCCGGCGTGAGGCGGCGGAAGAGCCAACGGATCTGGGCGTCGTAGCGGTCCCGCGCCCGGGCCACCGGAGGGTAGGATAGGGCGGCATTCCCGTATCCGGCGAGCCGCTCCCGGTTGCCGGCGATCCAACGGTAGCCGAGATAGAAGGCAATCCCCACCGCGACAAGCGCCGCGAGCAGCAACGTCGCCCGCCCCAGCCAACGCTCCAAGATGCCCAGGCTCCCGCCGAGCAGGTAACCGGCGAGCACCGCCACCGTGGCCCAGACCACGGCCCCGAGCGCGTTGTAGAAGGCGAAGGTCCTCCAGTGCATCCGGCTGATCCCGGCGACCAGCGCCCCGAATACCCTGAACCCGGCGACAAAGCGAGCCAGAAAGACCGCCTTGCCGCCGTGGCGGGAGAAAAACGCCTCCACGCGGGCGAGGC
>JACDFX010000026.1 GCA_013815575.1 Rubrobacter sp. | reverse complement strand
GTGTATGGCTGAGCCGAGGTCGTGGACGAAGCCTGGTAGCGTGACCTCGTCCGACCGGGTGCCGCCACCGACCCTATCCTCGCCCTCCAGCACGGCCACCCTGCGCCCATTGCGGGCCAGTTCCACGGCGGCGGCGAGGCCGTTCGGGCCCGCGCCGACGACGACCGCGTCGTATGTGCCTGTCTGCGTCATGCTCCCATTCTAGCCCCGCGCCCTAGCCCCGGCGCGCGCGGTCGCGCCGCCAACGCAGGGGGGCGGTCATCGTGTAGATCATCGACCGGGCGCCTGCGTTGTGCCAGAGGTTCCGTATCTGCGACCACTGGACCTTCGGGTCGACGCAGGTCTTCTCCAGGCTCACCGGTTCGTTCACGCCGAAGTGGGCCGAGAGCGACTTCAAGACGTGCGTCCACAGGCGCTCCTGCTCCGTGGCGCCGACCACGCGGAAGCCGATCTCGTAGATCGGGTCGTTGGCGCGGGCCAGGGACTGGATCTGGGCCACCGTCGTGCCGTCCTCGTCGGCGTAAGCCGAGAAGGTGTTCCATCCCGACTCGGGGTGGCCCTCCGGGGTCATGACCGTGAAGGACTCGTCGTCGGCGTAGATCACGCGCACCCCCGTGTGGACGGGCATGCCGCCGACGGAGGCGCTTATGAACAACACCTCGCCTGGCGCGACGCCTGCCATCGAGGGGTAGAACCGGCTGTTCGGCGGCTGGAGCTCGGGGAAGCGTTCCTTCCATACCCGCACGGCCTCCTCGGGCGTCGTCTCCACGCCTGTCAGGCGCACCCTGTAGGTCTTCTGCCAGAGTTGGCCGAAGCCTTGCAGCGCACCGACCTCCCGCCGCCCGTGTACGTTCACGTTGGAGGCCCCGTCCGGCACCGCGGAGACCTCCAGCTTGTCCACCCTCTTCGCCCAGAAGGCCGCGTCACGGGGTTCCGGGCGGGGTTGACGTTGCTCGCCCTGCTCTTCGTTTTGTGAGGTCCGATCGGTCATGTGGTCTCTCCCTTCGTAGGTTTCAGGCTTCGGGTTTCAGGTTCTCGGGGTCTTGCTTGTGCCTGTGGCCCGACGTCTTATTCGGCGCAGCGGGGCGGTCACGGCGTGCAGTGCCGAGAGGATGAGGGCGTTGTGGCGGATGTTCGTGTATCTCCGCCACTGCCGCTTCGGGTCCACGCAGGTCACGCGGGTCTCGACCCGGCCCTCCGCGCCGAAATGGGCCGCGACCCTCCGCAGGGTGCGCTGCCAGGTTATGTTCTCGGCTGCGTTAAGTCCCAGGAGCATCATGAATTCGTAGAGCGGGTCGTTGGCGCGTATCAGGAGCTGGGCCTGGGCCACCGTCTCGCCATCCTCGTCCTCGTAGGCGCTGAAGGTGATCCAACCGGAAAAAGGATGCCCTTCGGGCGTCATGTACGTGAAGGACTCGTCGTCGGCATAGAGGACCATGACGCCGCTGATCCCCCCGAGCAACGCGACGGCGCCGGGCACGAGGCCGCCCGCGGGGACGCGGAACCCGCTCCCGAACCCGGTCATCTCCGGGAACCTCTTCCGCCAGACCTCGACGACTTCGGCAGGCGTCGCGTCCGTACCCGTGAGGTGTATCCGGAAGGTCTTCTGCCACATACTGCCGAAGCCCTGGAGCGGGCTCATCGGCCGGCGGCCCTCGACGTTGAGACCGCCGGACCCCTCTAGCGTCTCGACGTAGCGCGCCCAGTGGCCGGCGTCGCGGGGCCGTCTTTCCTCTTTCGGTATCGGGGGCTGGTCGGTCATATCGCTCCTCACTAACTTGTCAGCGCTTCAGCTTTTCCTGACTAGCTGACAGGCTTTTCAAGCTTTCGCGGCCTCGATGGCCTCGTCCTCCGTATCGTGGATACCGATGGCGTCGTCCAGGCGCGTGATCTGGAAGATGCTCCGGTAGTGCTCGCTGAGGCCGTAGGTCAGGAGTCGCTGCTTCTCGCGGTTGACGCGGATGAGCAGCGTGACCAGGAGGCCTATGCCGGAACTGTTCATGTACTCGAGGCCCTCGAAGTTCAGCACGATCGCGCGGACCCTCCCGTCGCTGGCCTGGTTGTAGGCGTCCATCAGGACCCCCTCGGCGAAAGCGGTCAGCTCGCCCTTGACGTCGATGACGCTCGCGTTGTCGTTGACCCTGCGCACGTCCATCGTGACCTGTGCCTGGGGCATTTGTTCCTCCTTTTCTAGAGGTTTCAGGCTTCGGGTTTCAGGTTCTCTTGCTGGCGCCTATCTCCCATCGCGCTCCGTTCGTCCGGGAAGACGTTCACGAAGTCCGAGAGGCGGGTGATGTTGAAGATCTCGACGTAGTGCTCGGAGAGTCCGTAGGCCGAGAGGTCGCGCTTCGCGGCGCGGGCCCTGGCGAGGAGGCCGACGATCAGGGCAATACCCGTGGAATTGATGTAGTCAACCTCCTCGAAATTGAGGAGGATGGCCCCCGGGTTCTCCTTCTCCGCCTCTGCGTAGGCGGCGTCGAGGGCCTCCTGGGCGAAGCCGTTGATCTCGCCCCGCAGGTCGAGCACGGCGCCGCTCGGCTCCCGTCGCACCTCAGCCTCAAAGTGCTTTACGGCCATCGCTTGCCTCCTTCCTCCCGTTCAGGTGCAGGATCAGCTCCACCGTGTGGTGGCGCTCATCGCCGGTAACGTTCATCTCATCGACCATGCTCTTGATGAGGAAGAGCCCCCAGCCCCTCGGCGTCTGCGCGCCGTCGAGCTTGGCCTCCAGGTCTGGCGTCTCGGGGTCGAAGGCCGCGGGCCCCGCGCCCTCGTCGGTGATCCTGACGGAGATCTCGGCGTCCGTGGCCGACACCTCTATGAGGACGAGGGCTTCTTCCCTGTAGCGGTTGCCATGCTCCATCGCGTTCATGGTCGCCTCGGCCACGGCGGTCTTGAGCCGCTCCAGGGTTCGGCCCGGCAGCCCTAGCCCCTCCACAGTGTCCGCGACCGCCTCCATCGCCCGGCGCTCGTTGCCCGGCTCGCTCGGCACGCTCAATTCGGCGAGCGTCCGGTGGGACCCGTTTCTGGGCGCGGTCACGACTCCTCCAGTCTGTCCAGGGTTACCAGCGTGATGTCGTCCTCCTGCTCCCAGCCCTCCCCGGTGAAGCGCGCGAGCTCCGCGAGGAGGAAGCTTATGAGGGAGGAGCCGCCCGTGCGGTGGGCCCCCACGAGCCCCTGCAGCCGCGGGAAGCCGAACATCTCGCGCCGTGGGTCGTGGGCCTCGACGAGCCCGTCGCTGTAGA
Source organism: Rubrobacter sp. (assembly GCA_013815575.1). Classification (GTDB taxonomy): domain Bacteria; phylum Actinomycetota; class Rubrobacteria; order Rubrobacterales; family Rubrobacteraceae; genus Rubrobacter_D. The sequence continues at coordinate 6,100 of JACDFX010000026.1, read as the reverse complement.
ACAGGACGCTCTCGCCCCTGTTCAGGAACATCTCCTTCTCCTCGTAGCCCATCCCCGGCATCAGGCCGAGCGGCATCCCCCTCGCCCTTAGCTCGTCGGCCCCGCCCTGGCGCCCGGCCCGCCGCCTGTATGGCAGGTCGTGGCCGGCGTTGGCGTAGAAGAGGCGTCCGCTCTGGGAGTCCAGGATCGCGTACAGGCAGGTGACGAACATGTTGGGCGGTATGTCCTGGACCAGCACGTCGTTTACGCGCTGCAGGACCTCCCCGGGGGAGAGCAGGCGCTGGGCTGCGGCGCGGAGCATCGTGCGGGTCGTCGCCATTACGAGGGCCGCGGGGACGCCCTTGTCGGTCACGTCGCCGACGACGAGGCCCAGGCGGCCGTCGTCCAGGTTCAGGAAATCGTAGAAGTCGCCGCCGACCTCGCGGGCCGGCTGGTAGTAGGCCGCCACCTCGTAGCCGGGGAGTTCGGGGAGGGTCTTTGGCAGGAGGGTCTGCTGGATCAGGCGGGCGACCTTGAGCTCCTGCTCGATGCGCTCGCGCTCTTTGGCCTCCTGCTGCTGCTGGCGGACGAGCTGGGCAACCCTCACGGCCGGGGCCGTCTGGGTGGCCAGGTCGCTCAAGAGCTTGCGGTCGTCGGCCGAGTACTCCTGTTGGGAGAGCCGTGGGCCGAGGTTGAGGAGCCCTATAAGCTCCCCCTGGCTCACGAGCGGCACCAGCAGCTTGACGTCGGCCTCTCTCATCTTCGCGAGCGCCGGGGAGTCGAGGTCGAGCTTCTCAACCTCCACCACCCCGGAGACGCCTGCCAGGTAAGCCAGGATCGGGTCGTTCGGTGCTATGTCGAGCTCCGGCGCGACCTGCTGCGGTACGTCCGCGACCGCGGGCGCCTCCTCCGGCTTCTCGCGCCCGTCACGCCTGAACAGATCCTGCCAGAACCCCGTCTTTTGTTTTGTCTGTGTCGTCATCCTGCCTCCTTGTCCGCCATCCTAGAGCCCGACCGTCTCCCCGCCGTTACGAAAAGCGTTACGAGATCCCCCGCCCGGAATTTTCTCGCGTCCCGCCCCACCCTTCGTCCTTCGTGTCTTGCAGCCACAGTGAGGCGTGCTCCGGCCGCACCGTCGCACCACGTCGACCAGATCGTCGCAGAGGCCGTCCAGATCCGTTTCGTCGCGTAACCTCGCGCCGAAGGCCGCGAGGGTTTTGGCGGCGTCGTACTTACTGCGGTAGAAGCGGCGGTCTATGGCGCTCTGAATACGCCGCCTCAGCGGGCCGAAGAGCGCCGCGACCGCCAGGGTGGAGGCGACGACGACGAGCTGAGAAGGGCGGCCGGTGAAGCCGAAGATGAGCCCTCGGAGCAGCACCACGCTGCCCAGATAGAGCGCGGCCAGCATCCCGGTGAGCGAGCCGTAGACGAGCGTGCGGTTGACGAGCAGGTCTATGTCGTAGAGGCGATGGCGCAGGATGGCGATGCCGGTGGCGACAGGTACCGCAGAGACGAGCGGCAGGCTCAGCACAGCGAAGACGACCCCGAGCAGCCTGCCTTCGGTGTTGACCAGCACCTCGAACACGAAGATGAAGACGAACGTCAGGGCTGAGGCGGAGGCGAACCACTTGATCTGCTGGCGTTCGTCACCCCTAGCCCGGCGGAAACGTATGAACAGCGAGATCACGGCGCCCAGCCCGGCGACCAGCATCATCGGGAAAGCGATGCGATCGACCACCACGAACAATACGTGGGACGTGCCTTCTTCCCCCGCGCCCTCGTCCCGCACCAGTGCGGGACCCCTTTCGGGCCAGAGGAGGATCGCGCCCATCGTGGAGATCAGGATGATGGAGAGGCCGCCGAGCCAGGCAACCGGACGCCAGCGGCGTGACAGTAGCCGGCCGTCCGGGAAGAGTAGGGGTAGGAACACCAGGATCAGGCCGAGACCGGGGGCCCAGATCCACTGCCCGAGCCAGGCCGCTTCCGCTCCTAACGGGAGAGAGCCGGGCTTCGTGATGAGCGCGTAGATTGCGTACTCGTATCCGCAGTTCGAGAACCCCTGAAAGAGGGCGGCGGAGCAGAAGATCCAGCCCAGGGCGGTCTCGGGGCGGTGCGAGGCGATGAGGGCCCCGACGACGGAGAACGCCACCGTCAGAGAGGCGATCGTTACTATTGCCTCTCCGACGAAGATCTCGCCCATCGTGCGCCCGTTGAGGGCGGCGAGCAGCAGGCTGCCCGCGGACAGGGCCACGCACAGCAAACAGATAAACCAGGCCAGCCAGGGGGAGACACGGACGGCCAACCCACGCCGCCCGCCCCGCGGCCGTACTTCCGGCTGCCGGTCCAAGCGCTAGCCCTTTCCTTGATCTCCCGACGGTCGTTCCGTAGCCCGGTCCACTAAACGATCACACCCGGCGGCGCCCGGGGCATCCCCCAAACAGGCTACCTTTGCCGAAACCCGCGCCGTTTGTCGTTTGCACGTCTCACATCCGCAGCATACGAGCCGCCCGTCCCCGGATCGTTACGGGAAACGTTACGGTCCTCCGACCGACAAACCCGCTTCAGAAAAACCGCCCGCGGTGCTACCCTTGGCCCGATCCCAAAGAGAACGGGGCGGAGATCTTGCGCGAGATAGAAGCAACCAGGGTGACAGAGGCGGTGCGAGACCTGTGCATCGAGGCGAACACGCGGTTGCCCGAGAGCCACCTGACGGCACTGCGACGCGCGCTCGAAGAGGAGGAGTCCCCCCTCGGGCGCGAGGTCATCGAGAGGCTCCTCCAGAACGCCGATGTCGCCAAACAGAGGTGCATCGCCTTCTGCCAGGACACGGGCTATGCGGTCTTCTTCGTCGAGATGGGGAGCGAAGCGCGGGTTACCGGCGGCGGGCTCGGTGAGGCCATAGACGAGGGCGTCAGGCGGGGATACGAGGAAGGCTACCTCAGGAAGTCCATCGTCCGGAGCCCCATAGACCGGACCAACACCGGCGACAACACCCCAGCCGTCGTCTACCACGAGCCCGTCGCGGGGAAAGGTCTCAAGCTCACCATGCTCGTCAAGGGGGCCGGCTGCGACAACATGAGCGCGCTCAAGATGCTCACCCCCGCCGAGGGCGTCGAGGCCATGAAAGACTTCGTCGTCGAGACCATAGAGCGGGCCGGCCCGAACGCCAGCCCGCCGCTGACCGTCGGCGTTGGCATGGGCGGCCCGTTCGAGAAGGCGGCCCTGCTCGCCAAGAAGGCGCTCACGCGCCCCTCCGGGGAGCCGAATCCGGACCCGGATCTGGCGGAGTTAGAGAGGGAGTTGCTCGACAGGATCAACGCCACGGGCATAGGCCCGGCCGGCTACGGCGGCACCCAGACGGCGCTCGCGGTACACGTCGAGAGCTTCCCGACCCACATCGCCGCCTTCCCCGTCGCCGTCAACCTCGACTGCCACTCCCACCGCACCGCCTTCTCCGAGCTATGAGCAAAGAACCCATCCGCCTCCAGACCCCGCTGACGGGCGAGGGCAACGAGTCCCTCCGGACCGGCGACGTCGTCCTGATCTCGGGCGTCCTCTTTACCGCCCGCGACGCGGCCCACGCCAGGATAAAGGAGGCCATCGAGAACGGGGGGTCCCTGCCCTTCGACCCCGAGGGCCAAATCGTCTACTTCACCGGCCCGGCCCCGGCCAGGCCCGGTCACGCGCTCGGCCCTGCGGGTCCGACCACGGCCTCCAGGATGGACCCGTACTCGCCGCTCCTGATCGAACGCGGCCTGAAGGGCATGGTCGGCAAGGGCGTCCGCTCGGAGGCGGTCCTCCAATCCATGCGCGAGCACGGCTGCGTGTACTTCGGGGCGGTCGAAGGTACGGCGGCGCTGCTGGCCGATAGGGTGAAGGAGGCGGAGGTCGTCGCCTACGAAGACCTGGGGGCTGAGGCGATACGGCGTCTCGTCGTGGAAGACTTTCCCGTGGTCGTCGTCAACGATCTTCACGGCGGGGATCTGTACCGGGAGGGGCGGGAGCGGTGGCGTAGGGTTCGGTAATCTTCGCGAATACCGAAGGCAGGGCGCCCCTCAGATTCAAGCGGGAATATCATCCCTCGAACCTTCGAGTTTCCGACCACCCGGTCTCTGGAGAAGTGCCGCAAGCAGTTGTCGTTCACGGCCATGCGACATATGGGCCATACTACGGGTGTCCTGTGCGGGAAGTTGGTGGGTAAAGCGCGATGGGTAGTCTGCTCGCCGAGCTTGCGACGTGGGTCTTTGACGTGGTCCACTCTTTCGGGTACGTCGGCGTGTTCGTGCTGGTGCTGGCGGGAAGCCTGTTCCTGCCGATCCCGACGGAGCTTACCTTGCCGCTCTTCGGGTTTCTGGTCGGGCAGGGACGCCTCTCGTTCGTCGCGGTGGTGCTGACGGGGGCGGCGGCGAGGGTGGCCGCCGCGCTTATCTTCTACGCGCTGGGGCTCCGGATCGGCGAGGCGCGCCTGCGGCGCCTGATCGGGCGCGCCGAGCGGACCAAGCTCGTGTTCGGCTCAGACCTGGACAGGGCGAGCGCGGCCTTCGAGCGGCACGGCGGGAAGGCCATTCTGATCGGCCACCTCATCCCCGGCGTGGGGGCCCTGATCTCGGTGCCCGCGGGCCTGAAACGCATGCCCGTGCGGTGGCGGTTCCTGGGCTACACCGTCATCGGGGGCATCTCGTGGACCGGGGTGCTGGTCGGCCTGGGGTGGGCGCTCGGCAGACGGTGGAGGGTAGTGGAGCTGTACGCCTCCCTCGTCGGGTTCGCGGTGCTGGCCGCCCTCGTTCTGGGGATTCTGTGGTTCTTTTGGCGGCGGTGGAGGACGCACAGATGAGTCGTGGCGGCGAGCCGTGGCGAAGATTCGGATACACCGTGACGGCCGCGAGGGGCTTCTTCTCGGACCTGAGGGACATCGTCGGCCCTGGCTTTGTGGCCCGGGTGTTGCTCAAGGTGCGGGAGAACGACCTGCTGGGGCTCGCGGGGCAGTTGACCTACTTTTTCCTGCTCTCCTTCTTCCCTTTCCTCATCTTCCTGGTCGCGCTGGCGGGGCTCGTCCTAGACGACCCGGAATCGGCGGTGAAGCGTCTGATCGGCGAGGCCGCGGGCTTCCTGCCCCGGGAGGCCGCCGACCTTCTTGCGGCCTACATGGACCGGACTTTGCGCGGCACGGGCTCGGGGGTGCTCGTCTTCGGCGTCGTCACGACGCTCTGGATGGGCTCCGCGGCCTCGATAGCCATCACCAAGGCGGCCAACCGGGCCTACGGCCTCGTGGAGACGCGGCCGTTCTGGAAGCTACGCGGCACCTCCATCCTGCTTGCCCTGGGCTTCACGCTCCTGATGGCGACCCTCTCGCTCGCTGCCTTCGGGGTGGAGACCCTCGTGGAGAGGCTCGGCGGTCCGTCGGGGTCCCTTCTGCCCGTCTGGGGCGTCGCGCGCTGGGCGGTCGCCTTCGCGGTCGTGACCGCCGTCCTGAGCGTCCTCTACTACCTGGCCCCCGACGCCCGCGTGCCCTTCAAGTGGATCACGCCGGGAGGGTTCGCGGCAACGGCCCTCATGTTCGCCGCGAGCATCGCGCTGAGCTTTTACGCCTCCAGGCTCGGCAACTACGACCGGATCTACGGCCAGCTCGGGGCGGTGATCGTGTTCATGCTCTGGCTCTACGCCATGGGGCTCATGGTGCTCGTGGGAGTCGAGATCAACGCCGTGCTCGCCCGCCGGGCCGAAGACAAGAAGGGCGTCGAGTTGGTCCACAAAGAAGACGATGGAGCCCAACCGGGCATCTCGTAGCGACGGCGCTTGCCGATCCGCCCCCGGACGCGGCAGCCCTGTCGCGCGACGACAGGCCAGGATCGCCCATCGCTACCCCAGAGCCGGAAGCTGTCCCTAACCGGCCGGCTGGATCCTCTTCTCGACCTTCTCGACGTACTGGTCGGGTTTGGACTTGCGCTCCAGGCCGCCCGAGGACATGTAGCGGACCTTGCCGTAGACTTCGCGCTCTGTCCAGCCGCGGTCGTGCTGGCCGTAGACCCAGGCGATGTTGGCGTAGGAGTTGGGGTCGCGGCCGTCGAGGAAGTACTTGTTGTTGAGATACAAGGTGGTCCTGTAGGCGTGCTCTGGGGTG
>JACDFX010000320.1 GCA_013815575.1 Rubrobacter sp. | reverse complement strand
CTCTCGGGTTACAACCTGCTGGGCCTGACGGCCGGGATAGCCATCATGTACGCGACGGGTCTCCTGGTATAAGGGTAGAAGGGACGGAACGGTCTTGGACGAGAAAGGCATCTCGAGGAGGCGGCTTATCCGCCTGGGCGCCGTCCTTGGTCTGGGATCGGTGGGGGCTTCGATGGCGGCTGGCTGCGGCGTGGACATCGGCTCTTCCGAGACGCAGGGAAGCCCGACGGCGCCCGCCGACGCGCCCGAGGTCGGCAAGGGGGAGGCCATCGCGAAAGGGTCCGAGCTCGCGCCGGGCTCCGCCCTCGCTTTCACCAACGCCGACACGGGGCAGCCCGGCGTCCTGGTACGCCTGGAGAGCGGGGAGTTCGCGGCGTACTCTGCCGTCTGCACGCACCAGGCCTGCGCGGTCGCCCACAAGGACGGCAAGCTCGCCTGCCCGTGCCACGGCTCGGTCTTCGACCCGGCCAACGGCGCCGAGGTCGTCAGCGGCCCCGCGAGAAAACCGCTGCCCGAGATACCCCTGAGGGTCGAAGGCGGCGAGGTGGTCAGGGGTTGATGCCGGCTTCCTCACGAGACCACACGGGAAGGGTGACAGGAGATATGAGCACGAGCGAAGCTCCAAGCAGGTCCCATCCACGACCCGGCAGCGCCGTTACTCTAACAGGAGCGGGCTTGATCCTCGTCGCGGGTCTGATCCACTTCGTTCTGACGCCCGCACACCTTGGGGAGGCGACTTACCTGGGCCTGCTGTTCCTCGCCAACTTCGTCGGGACGGCGGCGGCTGCCTTTGGTGTCTGGCGGGGACTCCGTTGGGGATGGGCGCTCGGCGCCCTGATCGCCGGCGGCGCCTACGCGCTTTACTTCGTCAACGGAACTGTGGGGCTCCCAGGCGTGGAGCATGGGCACCTGCTCGAGCCCCTGGGCCTCTTTGTCAAAGCGGTGGAGGCCTTCTTCCTGATCCTGTGCGCGCTTGTGCTCGCGAAGGGCCTCGCGACGCACGGGCGGCGGGCCGCGATGATAGCGACCGTGGCGGCGCTGATGGTGCTGCCCGCAACCGCGTTGGCCTTCACCCCAGGCGACGCGGAGGAAGACCCCGCGCAAGAGAACGGTCACCACCAGAACGGTCACTAGCCGTGAGCGTGAGCCGAGCGGTGGCTGGCGAGCGGCCGTCGGGGATGTTCGCTCGACCGGATTCGGGCGTCGGCGGAGCGGGGCACGAAGGCGTATTCCAGAAGGTGGTGGACGAACGATGAAGCCAAGAGAACCAACGCGAGGAAACCCCGAACAGCCTCCCGTACTCGTGGCCGTGGACGGCTCCGAGGATCGGTGGGCCGGCGAGCACGCCGCGCGTCTCGCCAAAAGCCTCGGCGCGGGGCTGTTCGTGCTGAAGATCGTGGACACTCACAAGGCGTTCCGCGCCCGCGTCCACTACGCCAGGATCCTCTCGGAACTCGACCTGGAAACCAGAAGCGTCGCAGAGCGGATCGGGGAACTGGCCGGGGAGATGGGGGTCGAGTACGAGGAGCGGTCGATCAGGAGCAACCATCCCCGCCGGGACCTGGTCAGGGTGGCCGAAGAGCTGCGACCGACCCTCGTGGTGGTCGGTGCGCGCGGGACCTCGGTGGTGGATCGCGTGTGGATCGGGAACGCCTGCGGCAGCGTCCTCAAGCGCGCCGGGTGCCCCGTGCTGGTCGTCGGCCCGGAAGGCGCGCCCGTGGCGGGGGCGAGAGAAAACGCCTCAGCCGGAGAAAAGGCATCCACGTGAGCCCGCAGGGAGGCGTGCGGGGCCCAGAGGTGACTCCGGGGACCCGGAAGACGTCGGGTAGGAGGTAGTGGCCTTGGACGGGGTGTTCCTCTCCGGTTTCATGCTCTTCATCGCTCTCTCCTTCGTGGCGCTAAACGGCGTATTCGTGCTGGCGGAGTTCTCCTTCGCCACGATCCGGGCCACCAGGGTGGAGGGGATGGTCAGAGAAGGGCGGGCAGGCGCCGGTATAGTCCAGGAAGCTACCCGGAGGCTCGACGCCTACCTCGCGGTGTGTCAGCTAGGGATCACGATCTCCTCGCTGAGCCTGGGCGCTTTGGGCGAACCTGCGATAGCCGACCTCATCGAGCCGCTATTCGAGGCGGCGGGCATGCCCGAGGGCCTCGTGCATCCCGTGGCCTTCGCTATCGGGTTCCTGATCATCACCTCCCTGCACGTGGTCCTCGGGGAGCTGGTCCCGAAGAGCATCGGCATCCAGGAGCCCGAGGCCGCGTCCCTGTTCATAGCGCCGCTGATGAAGTTTTTCTACTATCTGTTCTTGCCCCTGATGGTCGTGTTCAACGGGACGGGCAACGCCATCGTGCGGGCCTTCGGCATCCCGCCGGCCTCCGAGAAGGGGGAGACCCACACCGAAGAGGAGGTGCGCATGATAATCGCCCAGTCGGGGCGACACGGGATTCTCGAAAAGAGCGACGAAGAGATGCTCGAAGGCATCTTCGAGCTCGGCGAGACGGTGGCCCGTCAGGTGATGGTCCCCCGCCCGGACGTGGCGACACTTGCGGCGGGGACCCCTTTGGGCGAGCTGGCCCGCGTAGTCGCCACGGGTCACCACACCCGCTATCCGCTGCACGAGGACGGGGACCCCGGCCGGATCGTGGGCGTGGTGCACGCCAAGGACGTGCTGCGTGCCGCCGAGGAGGCCCAGAGCTTCCGGGCCGAGGTTGGGGCCCGCGAGTTGATGCGCCCCTTCGTTACCGTCCCGGAGAACAGGCACTTAGAAGACGTCCTTGCCGAGTTCCGCCGGCGCAACGTCCACATGGCGGTGGTCATAGACGAGTGGGGCTCCTTCGAGGGGATCGTCACCATCGAGGACATCCTGGAGGAGATCGTCGGCGAGATCCGCGACGAGTTCGACGAGGAGGAGCCGGCGGTGAGGAGGTTGCCGGACGGCTCCTACTCCCTCAAAGGCGGGGTCGGGCTCCGGGAGGCCGGCGAGGCCCTGGGCCCGGGCTTCGAGGCCGAAGGGTTCGACACCGTGGGCGGTTTGGTGCTGGGCCTCTTGGGTCGACCGCCCGAAGAAGGCGACGAAGTCTGGGTCGGCAGCCGCGCGCTGCGCGTGGAGAGCGTGGACGACCTGCGCGTCGGGCGCATCACCGTCCGGGAGGAGCCTGGGGAGGCGCCGGAGCCCCGAAACGGGGACCGGCGCAGGATCTTCGTGCGGCCGGAGGACTCCGGCCCCGACGAGCGCCGCGCCGTACTGAGCAGGGTCGAAAGCCTCCTGGACGAGGGCCCGGGCTCGGAGGTCGAGGTCGTGCTCGCGGGGGAACAGGTCGCCGCATCCCGGGCCAACCTGCTCGGCCTCCTGACGGGCCGCGCCCTCGGCGTGGCCGTCTGCGGCGACACCCTGAGGGTGTGGCGACCGGGGATCCCCCCCGGGCTGCGGGGATCGCGGGCCGGGAGGAACGGTCCCCCCGCCGGGGGAAGGCGAAGGGGGCGGTGATGAGCTTCGTCGACAGGTACTGGGAGTGGAGACGCCGGCGCGCCCTGGAGGCTCCCCTGGGAGGCCAGGAGCGCGCCCGCGAGCTGGCGCTCGTCGCGGAGG
>JACDFX010000319.1 GCA_013815575.1 Rubrobacter sp. | reverse complement strand
CGGGTGCTGCCCAGATGGACGGGGCGATCCTTGTGGTCTCCGCCGCAGACGGCCCGATGCCCCAGACGCGTGAGCACATCCTGCTCGCCCGTCAGGTAGGCGTTCCCTACATAGTGGTGTTCCTCAACAAGGCTGACATGGTCGATGATGAGGAGCTTCTCGAATTGGTCGAGATGGAAGTAAGGGAGCTTCTCTCTGAGTACGACTTCCCTGGTGATGACGTGCCGGTTGTGGTTGGAAGTGCCTTGAAGGCTCTTGAAGGTGATGAGGGAGAGTACGGGGAGCAGAGTATTCTGCAGCTGATGGAGTCCGTTGACTCGTACGTGCCCGAGCCCGAGCGGGACATAGACCGCGACTTCCTCTTGGCCGTGGAGGATGTCTTCACGATCCAGGGTCGTGGCACCGTGGCTACTGGCAGGGTTGAGACCGGACAGGTAGCGGTGAACACGGAGATAGAGATCGTGGGTATTCGCCCGACCAGGAAGACGGTAGTGACGGGAGTAGAGATGTTCAACAAGAGCATGGACTCCGCGCAGGCCGGCGACAACATAGGAGCACTCCTCAGGGGATTGAAGAGGGATGATGTGGAGCGTGGTCAGGTGTTGGCCAAGCCGGGGACGATCACGCCTCACACGAGGTTCAAGGCAGAGGTGTACGTTCTCTCCAAGGAGGAGGGTGGGCGCCACACGCCGTTCTTCACGAACTACCGGCCGCAGTTCTACTTCCGCACTACGGATGTGACAGGGGAGATTAGGTTGGAGGAGGGCGTTGAGATGGTGATGCCCGGGGATAACACGGTGATGGAGGTAGAGTTGATCAGCCCGATAGCGATGGATGAGGGGTTGAACTTCGCCATTCGCGAGGGTGGTCGTACCGTGGGTGCCGGCGTCGTTACCGAGATCGTCGAATAGTATGGCTGTCTCCAAGATCAGGATAAAGCTCAAGGCTTACGACCACGAGGTCATAGACAAGACCGCGAAGTCGATAGTCGAGACGGCGGAGCGGACGGGGGCCTTTGTCTTCGGCCCCGTCCCGCTGCCGACGAAGAAGAGCCGCTACACGGTGATCCGTGGTCCCTTCAAGGATAAGGACTCCCGCGAGCACTTCCAGTTGCACACCCACAAGCGCCTGATAGATATCCAGCAGCCCACGCCGCGCACGGTCGATTCGCTGCAGCGGCTGGACCTGCCTTCTGGCGTAAATATCGAGATCAAGGCGACCTAGAGCTATGGCTACGGCAGTTTTCGGAAAGAAGAAGCAGATGACTCGGGCCTTCCAGGACGACGGCACGCTGGTCGGTGTCACCGTTATAGAGGTCGAGCCCAACCTGGTGACCGCGGTCCGCACGGCCGACGACGACGGCTACGAGGCCGTCCAGGTCGGCTTCGGGCCGGCCAAGTCCAGCCGCACGAACAGACCCCACGCGGGCACGTTCACCAAGCTGGACGCCCCGCCCCGCAAGTACCTCAGGGAGCTTCGCGGCGTCTCGGGCGAGGTTGGCGGCACCATCGGCGCCGACGTCTTCGAGGTTGGCGACAGGGTCCACGTCAGCTCGACGTCTAAGGGCAAGGGCTTCCAGGGCACGGTCAAGCGGCACGGCTTCGCGCGCGGCCCGGTGAGCCACGGCTCGCACAACGTGCGGGCTCCGGGCTCGGCCGGCGCCTCGGCGGACCCGGCCCGTATCTTCAAGGGCCAGAAGATGCCAGGACAGATGGGCAACAAGACCGCCACCGTGCGCAACCTCGAGGTCGTCGCCGTTGACGCCGAGAGGGGCGAGCTCTGGGTGCGCGGTGGCGTGCCCGGCGGCAGGAACGCGGTAGTCAGAATTCGAAAGGCGGGTGAGTAGGATGGCGCAGGCGCACCTCTTCGACGCCCGCAGCGGCAATAAATCTTCGCTGGACCTCGAAGGCCCGCGCTTCGGCACTGAGCCGAACGAGCACGTCATACACCGGGCCATCGTCGCGGAGCTCGACGGACGGCGGCGCTACACGGCCCACACCAAGGGCCGCAGCGACGTCCGGGGCTCCGGCGCGAAGCTTTACCGGCAGAAGGGTACGGGCCGCGCCCGCGCGGGCGATGCCCAGTCCCCGACCCGCTACGGCGGCGGCACCTGGGGAGGTCCCAAGACCAAGCCCGCCCGCTTCGGCAAGCGCATAAACCGCAAGGAGGCCCGCGCGGCCTTCGACGGGGCTCTGTCGGCAAAGGCCGCAGACGGCGAGGTCTACATCGTGGACTCGCTGGCGTTCGATGCCCCCTCCACCAAGCAGGCGAAGGATCTGCTCAGGAACATGGAGGTCGAGGGGCCGGTGCTGGTGGTGCTGACGGAGGACGACGCCAACGTGGCGCTCTCTTTCAGAAACCTGCCGAAGGTCACCGTCACAGCACCGCGGGAGTACGGGGTTTACGAGTTGCTCAGGGCGCGTGAGGTCGTGTTCTCGCGGGCGGCCTACGCCAAGCTCGCCGGGAATCGGGAGGAGAGCTAGTGGACCCGCATCAGGTAATCATTCGCCCGGTCATCTCGGAGAGGAGCTACAACCTCATCGAGACGGAGGGGCAGTACACCTTCCAGGTGGACAAGCGGGCGAACAAGAACCAGATCAAACGCGCCGTAGAGGGAGCCTTCGACGTTAGCGTCGCGAGGGTCAACACGGCGAACGTCAAGAGCAAGCCCAAGCGCCAGGGCCTCACGAGGGGCCGGACCGCGACCTGGAAGAAGGCGGTCGTGAAGCTGGCGCCGGGCGAGAGCATAGAGCTGTTCGAGGGAGTCTAGGATGCCTGCGAGACGTTACAAACCGACGAGCGCGGGCCGCAGGAACTCCTCGGTCCTCACGCGCGACTCGGTCACACGGGACAAACCAGAGAAGAAGCTGACGACCAAGCTGCACAAGACCGGCGGCCGGAACAACCAGGGCCGGATCACCACCCGCCACATCGGCGGCGGCCACAAGCGGCGCTACCGGCTTATAGACTTCAAGCGGCGCAAGGACGGCGTGCCGGCGACGGTCGCGGCCATCGAGTACGACCCGAACCGCTCGGCGAACATCGCCCTGCTCCACTACCACGACGGCGAGAAGCGCTACATCCTCGCCCCCCGCAACCTCACGGTCGGCTCGCTCGTGGAGAGCGGCCCCGACGCCGAGGTCGACGTGGGCAACACGCTGCCGCTCAACCGCATCCCGGTCGGTACGGTCGTGCACGCGGTCGAGCTCGAGCCTGGCCGCGGGGCCCAGATGGCCCGCAGCGCCGGCACGAGTGCCCAGCTCACGGCGCGCGAGGGGGCCCTGGTTACGCTCAGGCTGCCTAGCGGCGAGCGCCGCAGGGTCCGCTCGGAGTGCCGGGCGACCGTTGGGGTCGTCGGGAACCAGTCGCACCAGAACATCAGGTGGGGCAAGGCGGGCCGGAAGCGGCACCTGGGGATACGTCCGACGGTGCGTGGTACGGTTATGAACCCGGTGGACCACCCGCACGGCGGTGGCGAGGGCAAGAGCACGTCCGGTCGGGCACCCGTAACACCCTGGGGCAAGATCACTCAAGGGTCCCCAACCAGGAAGAAGCACAAGCGTTCGGACGCGATGATCGTGCGCCGGCGCAGGAAAGGAAGG
>JACDFX010000002.1 GCA_013815575.1 Rubrobacter sp. | reverse complement strand
GGCAGCCGGCGGACGTCGCGGTCGGCCTGGAGCATCCAGGCGAGGAAGTACGGGAGCTTTTTGCGGCCGTTGCAGATAAAGGCGTCGGCCAGCTCTATGGACCGGATCTTGCGCTCGCGCAGCCGCTTGAGCTCCTCGCCGGGGTAGCCCTCCCCGTGGTGGTAGAGCTCTTCGAGCATCTTGGGGGCGAAGAAGTCCAGGACATAGCGCACGCCCTCCATCGGCCGCAGGTGTTCCACCTGGTTGCTGTTGATCATGACGGCGACGGCGGGCGCGTTGGCTTTGAGGTAACGCGCCAGCGCGTTCGCCCCAACGATCTCGGTGTCCGGTGCCGTCGGATGCGGGACCGAGCGCCCAAAGCGCGTCCACTGGCGTTCCACGAACCCTCTGGCGACCAGCGTCTTCGTTTTTACGCCGTTGGCGCGCAGACCCTCCGCGAGGCCGAAGGCCCGCAGCCCCGGGGCGGCCACGGGCATTCCGAGACCCGGCACGACGTCGTTCGAGATCACGAAGACCTGCCGGTCGGCGCCTACCACGTCTGCGGCGTCCCGACCTTGGAGAGGGAGATCAACCCGCCCCTGAAGTACGGGTCCCGCGGGTACCGGAGCGCCTCGAAGTGCTCCAGAATCACCCTTCCCGCCGTGGCCTCCAGAACAAGGTCTACAAACTTCTGTATGGAGACGACATGTTCGAGATCCCCCGCCACGAAGTCTTCGAGGAACATCAACCGCCCCCCCGGACGCGCCACGCGCCACATCTCGGAGATGAGGGTTTTCTTGGAGGCCGCGGGTTGATGGTGCAGGACGGAGACGGCGAAGGCCAGGTCAAAGCTCTCGTCGGCGTGGGGGAAGGCGAAACCGTCTCCGATGAGGTCGAAGCGGCCCCCCGGAAAGTCGGCGATGGCGGCCTCGACCAGACCCTCGGTGAAGCCAAGCCCGGCGAACCTGGTCGCGGCCGGGTCGAAGCTCGACGCCCATCGGCCGGACCCGACGCCGACCTCCAGCGCGTCGAACGGGACGTCCTCGGCCCGCACCCCGCGCGCGGCGACGAATTGCGGCCCCAGCACCCCCGCCCGCACCCGGTAGACGGCCTTGTCCAGGACGGTCCCCGCGGCCTCCTCTTCGAGACGGGCCAGGACCCGTGCGGCGGCCTCGACCGGGCGGTCGCTGTCGAGCTCGATGCGCTGACCGTCCGTCCAGCGGTATCCGCGCCGGAGACCCTCCCAGAGGGCCGGGTCCGCGGTGGCGACGTGGTCGAGGGGACCCAGGGTCCCGAAGAGCGGCTCGCCGAACACGGTGTTCAGGAACGGGGCATCAAAATCGGAGGGGAGGACCACGACCAGCGGGACGTCGCGCTGCTCTTCGGTTATGGACTCGAAGGGGAAGGAGAAGAGGTCGAGCACGACGAGCGCGGTCGCATCCTCCAGGGCTTCGGCCAGTCGGAAGGGGAGGACGCTCCAGTCGTCGAGGACCTCGCAGTCCCCAGGCAACTTCGCGGTCGGGACTTCGTCCGCGAACCGTCCGGCGTAGATTACCGGGCGGGGGTTGACGGCTGTCTCCTTGCGGGGCATGTTCACGGCGTTTAGAGGTACCGCTGTTCCAGCGTGCGGAAGGCTTTTCTGCGGCGGAGCAGCTTTCCGAAGGGGCTCGTAAACGCGCGCCTGAGCAGGAGGATCAGGTCTCGCTCCGCCTCTTCGAGGTACGCGAGGCGCTCGGGGGAGGACGAGCTGCGGGGCCGCGGCGAGTGGAGGTACTTCTGCTCCAGGACGCGGAAGCTCCTGGTCCGGCGCAGCACGGGGCCCGTAGGCCTACCGGAGAGGCGGTGGAGAAGGAGGATCAGGTCCCGCTCCGCCTCTTCGAGGTAGCCGAGGCGGTTGAGGGAGGTCGAGGAGCCGGGAATCTTGGCCGGTTCTCCCAGACGGGTCTTCAGGAAGCGTACCTCGAACGCCAGCAGCTCGTTCTCCATCCTCAGCAGGTCTATGTCGTCCGGCGCGTAGAACTCGTTATCCGGCAATCGTCTCCTCCAGTATCCGACCGGTCCTGGCACCCAGCTCCTCCAGGCTCCTCCAGGTCTCTTCGACCTCCCCGATGATACGCCGGTCGGAGACGGGCTGCCTGCGGGGCCTCTCGACGGTCGCGGCGGGGTCGAAGACCTCGCCCACGGGTACGTCCCGGAGGCCGAGGTTCCAGCATTGCTCTATGGCCCAGACGAGCGGGAAGCCGTCCCGGATCATGTCCATCGAGACGGCCAGAGTGTCCTCCGGATGCGCCCCGGCGAACGCGAGCAGCGCCTTATTGTGGACGAGCCACATCCGCAGGGCCAGGTCCGGCTCCTCCCAGAAACGCCGGTGCAGAAAGCCGCTGATCGTGCCGGAGAACAGCAGCGCCGAGTGGCGGCGGGCCAGCGAGTACGTCGAGCCCGAGAAGTGCCGGTAGACGAGCAGGACTTTGGCGTTCGGCATCAGGTACTTCCAGAGCGGCAGGAAGAGGCAGGCCCTGGGGTCCTTGAAACCCCAGAGCCTGTGTCCGGTGCTGCGGCGCTCGACGAGCTCCTGCATCTGCCGCCAGCGGCGCCCGTCCACCACCGGCACGAAGGGCCGATCCACGAGCCAGGTGAGGTCGTTGTCCGCGAGGATGTTGTGGTGGAGGTCCACGACCTCCCTGTCCTCGAAATGGCCGTAGGGGTTCGAGGACGTGGCCTCCAGTAGCTCGTCGCCCAAAAACAGCCCGGCGCGGTGTAACAACTGCGCGGTCGCCGAGGTCCCGCTTCGGTGGAAACCCGCGACGATCAACTGGTCGGTCAAACTGCCCTCCGGCATGGCCCGCCGGGCACCGTACAAATCAATGCCCGCGATCGCCCATTATAGAACACCGGCCCGCCGCCTTGAGACGGCGGGCCGGTGTTCTACGAGCTAGGCCGTGTCAGCGCCGGGCCCTGCGGAAGGTCGCCGTGTAGGTCTTCGGGTCCTCGGGGGACTCTATCGTGTGGCTGCCGGCGCCTCCGTCGAACCAGGAATCGAAGACCCAGGCGCGGCCTTCGGCGTCCTGCTGCCGGGGCGCCGAGACGTTCAGTTTGTAGCCAACCCAGGAAAGGCGCGTGTCCTGCGCCTTGAGCGTCTGCCCATTGACCTTCAGCCTCAAGCCCCGATGGTTGGGTCTCGAAGGCGAGGTCCACCGTGTCAGGGCGCAACTCGATGCTCGTGGTCTTCGAGAGGCCGAGCGAGTCGGTGGCGGTCAGCCGGACCTCCAGGTAGTTCCCGTTCGGGTCCGTCGAGGACAGGCCCTCGGGCGAGGGGCCTGAGAACACCACGCTCTCGCCGGCCCCGAATGCCCACGGGTGGGTGTGGCTGTCGTCGTGGTGCCGGAGAACTTCCCACCTCAAGCCCTGGACCGTGTCCTCTTCGCCGGCTGGGATCACCACCCGCGCGAACGCCGGTGGCCCCGAAACGTTCGCGGCTGTCCTCGCTGGACAACCGCGGGCTACCAGCCGTCGTCCCCCTCGTAGCCGAGCTGGACGAGCAGCTCGCCGGCCTCCTCCTTGAACACCTCCTTGTCCCGCTCCGTGAAGGCGTTCTTCCAGTCGCCGGCCACGCCCTTCCTGAAGAACGAGGTGACGTCCTCCTCGCCCCTCTTCCTGCCTTTGGAGAGCCTCTCGAAGCTGCCCGCGCCCACGCACCGCTTGACGGCCTCCGCGCCGGAGTCGGCCCCGAGGAAGGCCAGAAGACGGGCCACCTCCTCCTCGGGCCTCTCCAGGAGATCCTCGTACCTGACCTCGGCGTAGTTGTCTCCGAGAAGCTTCGGCCCGTCCTTGACCGTCCGGCCCACCCTGGCGGCCCACTCGGCGGCCATCCTGCCAAGCGAGTTCTTGGCGAACACGCTCTCGCGTCTTTCGGTGGGGCTGTTGAGGTAGGCTTCGCGCCTGGCCGAGGCCCTGGCGCTCTTCTTGCCTCCGAAGTTCCAGGAGTGGTGCACCGCGGAGACGACGGCGTCCCTGCCGTCCCGGATTATGTGGATCACTTTGGCCTCCGGGTAGACGGCGGAGATCTCCCCTACCGTGTCGGGGGTGAGGAGCGGGGATTTATCCCCCACCAGCCTCTTGCCGGTCTTGGAGAGCTCCGCCATGAGGAAGTAGTCCACGGCCATGCGGAGGAGATTGTCTACGTGCTCGTCCGGGTCGTCGTCGCGGCTCCATACGGACCGCTCGATCCAGAGCCTCAGATACTCTGCGTCGAGCACGGCGTTGTAGAGCGAGCTCGGCGGCCTCTTTGCGTCCGTCTCTTTCACGGACTCCTGCCGCCACTCCCGCCCGAAGAAGCGGCCCTCTCCCCGGCACAGGATCTCCGGGTGGGCGTCGAGCATGCGCATGAGCCAGGTCGTGCCGGACTTCTGTTGGCCGACGACGAAAAAGACGGGCGTCCCACCGACGCCTGGCGTCCGGCCCAACTCCCTCCGGAGCGCGGCGATCTCCGCGTCCTTGACAGCGATCTGTCGCCGGGCCCCCCGGCCCACCCTGGACCGCAGGGCGCCCACCGCCGCGTCGAGCGGCACCTTCGCCCCCCTGAGGACCTCCACGGCCCTGCTGCGGCCCGCCTTAGCCACGGGCGGCGCCGGTGCCGCGGGCCGCGGCCTCCCGCTCCAGGTAGTCCGCGAGCGCCTTCTTCCAGTGCCGGAGCCCGGGGCTCCCAAGGGAAGAGAGGACCCCGTTCGCCGGCCGAGCGGCCGGCAGAGGGTACTCCGAGGAGGGGACGGGGACGACCTCGACCTCGACGCCGGCGAGGCGGAATATCTCGCACGCGAACTCGTACCACGAGCACGACCCGGCGCTGGTCAGGTGGTAGAGCCCGTAATTTTTGTCCTCGACGATCCTGGCGATACCCGCCGCCAGGTCGCGGGCGCAGGTAGGCGAGACGTACTCGTCGTGCTTGACCTTGAGCGAGTCCCGCTCCCCGGCCACGCGCAGCATGGTGCGCACGAAGTTGTGCCCCCGCCCGTAGACGCCGGCGGTGCGGACGACGTACCAGCGGTTCGTGAGCCGCATGACGTGCTCCTCGCCAGCGAGCTTGGTGCGGCCGTAGGCGCTGATCGGGCGCGCGGCGTCGAACGGCTCGTACGGCCGGTTCTGCCCCCCGTCGAAGACGTAGTTGGTGCTGACGTGGAGCAGGGACGCGCCCCGCCTCTCGCAGGCCCCGACCAGATTGCGCGGCCCGAGGGCGTTGACGGAGTAGGCCGCCTCCATCTCCGTCTCGCAGAGGTCCACGTTCGTGAACGCCGCCGCGTTGACTACGACCTCCGGCGCGTGCTCCTCCAGCGCCCCGTCCACGGCGGCGGCGCCGGCTATGTCCAGCTCTCGATGTGAGAGGGCGGTCACCTCGTGTCCCCTCTCGGGCAACAACTCAGCGAGCTCCAGCCCGAGCTGGCCGTCGCCCCCCGCAACGAGCACCCTCACGCGCGAACTCCGCGATCTCTCTCGTTCCGTCTCACGTTCCGAGGGCCTCCAACACGCAACCTCCAGGGACCCGAACACTCTAGCAGAGCCCCGGCGCAACGTCGGCCGGCGGACACGCAAAAGGCCCGGAAGCGCGGGCCCCGACACCACGAAACCGTCAGCCGCTCGCTATCTTTTCTTCGTTCTTATCGCAGACTGATGGCCGACCAGCGGATAGGAGCCACCGCCTTACAGCGCACGCTTTTGGATAGTCGTTCGGTACTATCTTTCGCCGACGAGGTCGGCGTAGATCTCCTCCAGCTCCCCAACGTACTCGCCGACGGTCTTTACGGGCCGGATGCCTTCCCTGAGCCCCGCGAGCAGGCCCGGCTCCCCGGCCAGCCTTTGTAACTGCAGCGCGAGATCCTCGACGTCGTCCAACCGAAAGAGCAGACCGTTCTCCTCGTGCCGGACGAACTCGGAGAGCCCCCCGAGGCCGGTGGCGACGACCGGTACCCCGGCGGCGAAGGCTTCGAAGACGACGCCAGGCGCGTTCTCGTACCAGCGGGAGGGCACGACGAGGACGTCGATGCCCGAAAGGACTCGTCCCACCTCCTCCCGCGAGAAGGCACCGGGGAAGCGTATCCTGCCGTCGTCTCCGGCCAAGACGCGCAGCTCCTTGGCGAAGGACTCGTATCCTCCGGCGCCGCCGTGGATCTCGAGCGTCGCCCGAAGGCCATCGGGCAGACTCCTGAAAGCCCGCACGAGGAGGTCGGGGCCCTTGTGCGGGGCCACGGTGCCGACGAAGCCGACCCGCAACGCCTCGGGCGACCGTTCCCCCTCACCGGCGTTGGCTACGGACGCGACGTCCACGCCGTAGTGGCTGACGCTCGTCCTGCCCGCTCCCACGCCGTTTTGCGCGAGAAGGTCCCGCGTGAGCCGGGTGTAGGCAAGCACGAGGTCTACGTGCTCCATGTCTTCCCTTATGGACGCCGGCCTCCGCCCCACGTCCCCCACCTGTCGCAGGGACCCGGAGAGGCGGGCGAGCGGGGTCCGGGAGAGCGCGCCGGCGGCCCCGGCGACCGCCCCGGGCAGGTTCGCCTGTGCCTTCACGCGGGGGTCGGGGTTGCGGGCCGCTATGCACCGGACGCAGTGGGAGACCTCGGGCCCCTCGCACAGGGCCCCGTCGTGCCGGCGCAGGTCCACGACGGGGCACACGGTCCAGAAATCAGCCGCCGTGAACACCACGGGCAGCCCGAGCTCTTTGAAGGCCTGCAGGACGCTCGCCGAGAGCCCCTGCAGGTGCATGGCGTGCACGACGTCAGGGCCGACCTCCCGCGCGTGCTCCCGCGCACTCTCGGCCATCTCGTGGTTCTCGTAGTTCAGCCGGTACGGCCGGGAGGGGCTCTCCTCCGGCCTTCCTACCCTGCGGACGGGGATTCCCTCGTACTCGTAATCCTCCGTCTCGTAGGGCCGGATGCCGCCGGGGAGGCTGCGTTTGGCGGCGAAGACGTGTGGTTCGTGCCCCCGCGCCACGAGCTCCTTCGCAAGTCCGAGGGTCACGATCTCGACGCCGGCGCGGCTCTCCGGGAAAAACTGGTGGACGGCGAAGAGGATCTTCATGCGCCGCAGATTATACGGGCCTAGACGCTCCCGCCCACGAAACGGTCGAGCGCCGCGGAGAGCCGGGGGCTCCTCCTGGTGAGTCGCCGGTTCTTCGCGGCGAGGTAGGCGCCGAGCTGCGAGGGGACAGCGTAACCCACGGCGAGCAGCGCGTGCCGCGGCACGCCCCCTGAAGCCCTCTCGTCCCGACGGAGCCTGAGAAAGAGGTAAGCCCAGGAGCGAAGCGCGTTCAGGAGCAGGCGCGGCAGGTTGGGCGTCGGGGCGAACCCGAAGAGGTCGAGGAGGACGAGCCCTTCGGCGTAGTGACGGCGCACGTGGTAGATGGCGCCCCTCTCGTGCGAGTGGTAGACGGCGGAGCGGGGCTCGTACACGAGCTTGTAACCCGCCTCCACGACCTTCTTGCCCCAGCGTACGTCTTCCCCGAAGGGGGTTTTATCGAAGGGGAACTTCTCCCAGACGGAGCGGCGCACGCAGGAACTGACGTTGTCGAAGAGGGCGAGAGACCGGCGTCCTGACGGAGACAGCGCGGCGTACCGGGACGGGTCCTCCACGAACTGCTCCCGGCGATCCGTGGCCGCTGTGGGCCAATCCTTCACGAGGACGCGGGAGAGGGGCCCGCAGCCGAGGCGTGGGAGCTGGCGTCCGTAGACCCCGGCCACCCTTTCGTCCCTCTCCAGGATCTCGACCATCGCCGGGAGCCACCGTTCGTCCAGCGGCAGGGCATCTTGCACGATAAACGCGACGTACTCGCCCCTGGAGAGGGAGATCGCCAGGTTGCGCGTCGCGCCGTGCTCGAACTCGCCCGGGGACAGCCGGTGGACGGCTGCCCCGCGCTGCCGGGCCAGCTCGACGGTGCCGTCAGTAGATCCGGAATCGACCACGAGGACCTCGTGGTCGAACGGGCCGTCCCGGGCGAGGAGCCGGTCGAGCAACGCCCCGAAGCCAGCACCCGCATTGAGGGTGAGGACGACCATCGACGCCTTCGGGGCCCGCAACCCTATCCGACCTCCCGGCCGGGGGGATTCCCCTCTATCAAAGCTTCTCTCTCCATACCTCGCGCCTATCCGCCCACGTTCCGCCAGGTAGGATAGCAAGACTCACGTCATTTGCCGGAGACGGGCGCGGGGCGAGATGTCGTCTATCCTCGCGGCGACCTGGTCCGCCCCTCAGGAAGATTCACGCATGGGCGTGCGGCTGCCTCCGCATTCGGCGAACCATTTCAGGGTCTTTTCGAGGCCCTCGCGGGCCGGGACGCACGGTTCCCAGCCGAGGGCCTCGCGGGCGCGCGTGATGTCCGGGCAGCGCCGCTTGGGGTCACCCTCCGGGAGCGGAGCGTGGGCGACCCCGCTCCCGGAGAGATCCATGACCAGCTCGGCCACCTCCAACACGGTCTGCTAGACGGGGTTGCCGAGGTTCACGGGCCGGGCCTCGTCGCTCTTCGCCAGGCGGATGACGCCCTCGATCAGGTCGTCCACGTACTGCACGCTCCTGGTCTGGGAGCCGTCGCCGTAGACGGTCAGGGGCTCCCCGGCGAGTGCCTGGGAGATGAAGTTGGGGATCATACGCCCGTCGTCTGGCCTCATCCCGGGACCGTAGGTGTTGAAGATGCGCGCGATCTTCGTGTCTACGCCGTGGCGGCGGTGGTAGGCCATCGTGACGGCCTCGGCGTAGCGCTTGGCCTCGTCGTACGCGCCGCGGACGCCGACGGGGTTGACGTTCCCCAGGTACTCCTCGTGCTGGGGATGCACCAGCGGGTCGCCGTAGACCTCGCTCGTGGAGGCGAGCATGAAGCGGACGCCCTTGTCCCGGGCGAGCTCGAGGAGGTTGTGGGTGGCTAGGGAGCCGGCCTTGAGGATCTCGACGGGCATACCCTTGAAGTCTTTGGGGCTCGCGGGTGAGGCGAAGCGGTAGACCTCGTCCAGGGGGCCTGGCACGCTCGTCGGCAGGGTCGCGTCGTGGCGCACGAGCTCGAAGCGCGGGTCGTCCGCGAGGTGGGCGACGTTCTCCGCGGAGCCGGTTGTGAGGTTGTCCAGGTACACGAACTCGTGGCCCTCCAGGAGCAGTCGCTCGCAGAGGTGGCTGCCGACAAAGCCGGCCCCGCCCGTCACCAGGGTGCGGGGCCTATCCACCATGCCCGAACCCGCTATAGAGCAGCCCGGCGGCCCTCGCGGCCCGGGGGTCGATCGCGTTTCGGCCGTCGACGAGCAGCCTCGGGGGCTCCATGAGCGAGGCCGCCCCTTCGAGGTCGAGGCCCCGCACCTCCCCCCACTCTGTGACCACTACAGCCGCGTGCGCCCCGTACAGGGCCTCGTAGGGGTCGAAGACGACCTTCGCGTCCGCTGGCAGGAGCCCCGCGGCGGGCTCGCCGGCCATGGGGTCGTAGCCGACGACGCGCCCCCAGGGAGGAGAGGGCCCCGGCTATCTCCAGGCTCGGGGCCTCGCGCAGGTCGTTGGTATCAGGCTTGAAAGTGAGCCCGATCAGGGCCACCCGCTTGCCCTCTAAAGAGTGGAGGTCCCGCCGGAGCTTGTGGATCACCTCCTCCCGCTGCCGCCCGTTCATCGCGACGGCGGCGTCGAAGAGGACGGGCTCGTATCCGTACTCGCGGGCCGCGGCGCGTAGGGCGGCGACGTCCTTCGGGAAGCACGACCCGCCCCAGCCGATACTGGCGCCTAAAAACCGGGGTCCGATCCTGGCGTCCAGGCCGATGCCCGTCGCCACGCCCGCAACGTCGGCGCCGGTAAGCTCGCAGAGGTTGGAGATCTCGTTGATAAAGCTGATCTTGGTGGCGATAAAAGCGTTGGCGGCGTACTGGATCATCTCCGCGCTCGCCAAATCGGTCGTCACGAACGGCACCGACGCTTTTTGCCGGGGTTCCAATTCGGTCGGAAAGCTCTGCCGGATGATGGGCCCGTAGAGCGCCCGCAGCGTGTCGAGCGCTGCGCGCGACTCCCCCCGACCACGATGCGGTCGGGGAACAGGGAGTCGTAGACGGCACTCCCCTCCCTCAAGAACTCAGGGTTGGAGACGACCAGATAATCGGCCTCTCCCCCGCCGGCCTCCTCCGCCCCTTCATGGACCAACATCGAAACGTAGTCCCCGCCTCTGACCGGAACCGTGCTCTTATTGACCACCACAAGCGGCGCCCCAGGCTCTCCCGCCAACGTCCGGCCTATGGCCCGCGCCACGGCCCCCACGTTCGAGAGGTCGGCCGAACCGCCCTCCCGCTGCGGCGTGTCGACGGCTATAAAAACGACGTCCGCCTCGCGCGCCGCAGGGACGATCTCCGTGGAGAAGCGCAGGCGGTCGGTGCACCCGGCGAGGAGCTCGCCGAGGCCCGGCTCGTAGATGTGAACCCTCCCGGCCTTCAGCTCCGCCACCCGCCCGGCGTTCGTGTCCACCAGGGTAACCCGGTGCCCGACGTGGGCCAGGCAAGCCCCCGTGACCAGGCCCACGTAACCGGCCCCCACCACCCAGACGCTGAACTTCTCCGTGAGACGATCCCCCAAGGCAGGCTCGCAAACTACAGTAGATAGACCGCGTAAGGAGTCAGTTTACCCGGCCGCGCAGCCCGAAGACGCCGCGGACCGCGTCTCCCCGCGGGTGGCGCTACGTGTCCGTGGAATCCCGTCCAGGATAAAACCGCTCGAGGAGGGGTGCTGTGATCTTCTCGACCACCCTGGCCTGCGCGGGTGTGAGGTCGTCCTTCCAGCCGCCAGGGGTCGCCTTGCGGTGGGATTTGCCCTCCCCTTTGTCCTCCGCCGGGACGTTCTCCCACGAGTGCTTCTCGACCGCACGCCTCAGCTCGTGCTCGTCCGCCGGGATGCCGAGGGCAGAGTAGAGGCGCTTCATGGTGCCGGGGGTGTCGGCCCGCAGGTCCTCGTAGCGGATCAGGACCTTCCGGCCGCGATGGGCATCATAGGCCCTCCAGGCGTTCTCCACGCCGCGCCTGTAGGCGTTGGCCCGCGCCCTGACGAAGGCCGTTGGTTTCCTGTCGGCCGCCTCGCGCCGTTTGCCGGCGACGTCGTCGCGTCCGTCATAGAGCCAACCGCCCTTTTTGGCGGCGTCGAGCACGGAGGCAACGACGTCCCGCGGGTCCCGGACGAGCAGGACCATTCGCGCCTCCGGCAACGCCTCCATCAAGAGCGGCGCCCCGACCGAGCCATTCGGTTCCTTGACGACGAGGTACTCGCCGGGCTTCAGGCCGGGGTTCGAGTAGCGGGCGCCGTCCAGGACGAAGTTCCTGACGGATTGGATCCAGCCGCGCCGGATCGGCTCCCCCATCACGTAGTCAGCGGAGCGGAGGTTCTCCCCCGGTGCGCGGGCATAAAACTCCCCGAACAGCGCGCCGACCATCGGCTCCTCCCAGACCCTGTGGCCCTGCATCTCCCCCATCATCCGCCGAAGCCACGTGCTGCCGCTGCGTCCGGAGCCGAAGATCCAGACCAAACTCTCCGGGTCCACGCCGCCCGCCCGCCGGTTCATCACACCCCTGACGCGCAGCCCGTGGTAGAAGGCCACCCCACGACGATACGCGTCCGTGAGAACCGGGCTCCGCTTCGCCGCCCGTCGAACCTTCACCCACGCTCCCCGCGCCCGTTCCGCGACGGTCTCAAACAACTGTGGCCCGCGGTCCCAAGTTCGGAAGTTCCTCCAGTCTCTCGTTACGCCCCGGTTTCGGCTCCCGGAGATGGTCGCACATGATCCCCCGTTTGAGTAGCGCCGGACCCAGCGGGTAGGATCCGTCGCAGAGAGATAGATCCGGGCGTTTCTCGTTTTGTGTCCGGGCACCCTAAAAGTCGCGACGCTTTTGGTCGATAATGTTCGCGTTACAAGAATCTTGCTCCGGGGGGAAACAATGTGCGAAGGGTGTAGGGCCGGTTCGTCCCCAAAAATGGACCGTCGCAACTTTCTGAAGCTTGGCGGCGCCGGCTTCGCAGGGGCTGTCCTTCTCGGCACGGCGGGCGGCACGGCCCTGGCACAGACCGGGCCTTCCCTCGCAGAACAGTTCCGGTCCGCGGCCACAGAGTACGACGTGCCGAAGGAGCTGCTTCTGGCGATGGGCCACACGAACACCCTCTGGGAGATGCCACCACCGACCGCCAGCGATTACGAGCCCGGCGACCTGCACGGGCGAGGCGCCTACGGCCTCATGCAGCTCTATCAGAACCCCTCCAGGGACACGTTGGGCCGGGCGGCGGGCCTAACCGGCCTCTCAGAGCAGGCTCTCAAAAACGAGCGGGCGGCCAACGTCCGCGGCGGGGCCGCGGTCGTCTCGGAGATGGTGGGCGGGACGAAGCCTTCGGGTCTCGACGGCTGGTACGAGGCCGTCGCCGAGTACGGCGACACAGAGTTGTACGCCCAGGAGGTCTTCCAGACGCTGGAGAGGGGGGCATCGACGACCATCTCGACCGGGGAGGGCCTACGGCTGGCACCCCAGAACGTCACGGTTCCGGCGATGGTCACGGCCCTGTCCTCCATGGACTACAGGGGGGCCACGTGGAGGCCCGCCTATGGCGGCAACTACAGCAGCGGGTTCAACCGCGAGAGCGACATCAATATAAACCGGCTCGTCGTCCACGTTGCCCAGGGCACCGTGGCGGGAACCGTGAGCTGGTTCCAGGACTCCAGGGCCAACGTCTCCGCCCACTACGTGGTGGGCGACAGGGGCGCGGTGTTCCAGTGCGTGCGCCACGAGGACGTCGCCTGGCACGCGGGCAACTGGACCTGGAACAAGCACTCCATCGGCATTGAGCACGGAGGCTACGCGGACAACCGCAGCACCTGGACGGACGCCAAGTACCGGGCGTCGGCGAAGCTCGCCGCGTACTGTTGCAGGAGGCACAAGATCCCGGTAGACCGGGAGCATGTCGTCGGCCACGTAAAGGTGCCAGGCTCGACCCACTACTGCCCGGGAAAGCACTTCAACTACCACAGATACCTTCGCCTGATCCGCCGCTTCAAGTAAGCTGATCAGCACGGCGCTTCGGCTTTCAGCATGAGTCTGCTGCCTCGTTTTCAGCTTGTCGGCTTTTGTGTCTGTTGTATCTGTTGTGGGCGCGCCTAGTCTCGTTTATCGTGCGGTTTTCGGAGGAGACGTTGGTTATTCTCTTACCGTTGTGCGTGGGCGGTTCGCGAACCACCCCTACGGTTTTATGGGTTAGCGATGCCCCGTGTGGATCGCCGCGGTCCAGGTGTTCGTCAGTGGTGGTGCAGCCGACGCCCGGATGGCCGTATCCTGGATGACAGCCGCCGCAGGCGGTGTGCCGACAAGCGGAGCCCGAAGGACGTAGCGTGCCGGCTAGCTGGAGCAGCCAGCGTGCTGGACTTCCCGTGCCCAGGCCTTAAACTACCGGGTGGTACAGGTGAGGCAGAGGAGCCTTTTGGCAACATACGTTTCAAGCGCGAAGAAGAGCATTGCGGGCGAGTTTCTCGGCGGCCTGGCGACGTTCTGGCGCAGGCGGTGGCTGGTCAAGTACTTTATCCAGCGGCAGGTGACGCGCAGCTACAAGCGGTCGTACCTGGGGCTCTCGTGGATACTGTTGAGCCCGCTGGTCTGGGTCCTCTTTCTCGCGCTCATCTTCTCTGATTCGGTCGGGATCCGGATCAGGCTGGTGGACGGTCATCCTAACCTCAATTTTGGCCTGTACCTGTACTGCGGCCTGTTGCCGTTCCTGGCCTTCTCGGAGGCGATGAACAAGGGCATGAACAGCATCAGGAGTAGCTCCGGGCTGGTGCAGAAGGTCATCTTCCCGGTGGAGATACTCCCCTTCACCAACGCCATCGCGTCCATGATAGACAAGTTCTTCGGCGTAGGGGCGCTCCTTATTGTGGCGGTGCTCTTCGGGAGGGATTTGCACTGGACGGCCTTGCTGCTGCCCTTCGTGGTGGTGCTACAGGTGGTGTTCATCCTGGGGCTGACCTACTTCATGGCGGTGCTAGGCACCTACCTGCCTGATCTCAGCGAGGTGATGCGGCCCGTGATCCGGGGCACGTTCTTCCTGACGCCCATCCTCTGGACGCCGGACAGGCTGCCGGAGTCCGTCCGGTGGGTCGTGGACTACAACCCGCTCGCCTACCTGGTCACCGCCTACAGGGAGACCGTGCTCTTCGGCAACCTGCCGGGCGGCCTCTCGACCCTTTACTTCACGCTGTTCTCCGTGGGGCTCTTCGTCGCGGGGTTCGCGCTCTTCAACTGGGTCAAGGGGGGGTTCGTGGACCAGTTATGACCCCAGTCGTGTCGCTAAAAGGGGTGGGGAAGCGGTACAGGATTTCCGCCAGCCGCTCCTCCTGGATAAAGGACCTCTTCCGCCCCGGAAAGAAGAGCAGCACCCACGAGTTCTGGGCCGTCGAGGACGTGGACCTGGAGATCGAGTCCGGCGCCACTCTAGGCATCCTGGGGCGCAACGGGGCGGGCAAGAGCACGCTGCTGCAGATGATCTCGGGCGTCTCGCGGCCGACCGCGGGCGAGGTCCGGGTGGACGGCCGCCTCGCGGCGATCTTCTCGACGGGCGCGGGATTCAACCCGGAATTCACCGGGCGCGAAAACGTGATGCTGAACGGCCTGATCCTGGGCATAAGCCACGACGAGATGCTGGCCCGCTTCGACGACATCGCCGCCTTCGCGGACATCGGCGAGTTCATGGACCAGCCGATAAAGACCTACTCAAGCGGGATGAAGTCGCGCCTGGGCTTCGCCGTCGCCGTGAACGTGGAGGCGGACATCCTGGTCCTCGACGAGGCCCTCAGCGCGGGCGACGCGGCCTTCAAGAAGAAGGCCTTCCAGCGCATGTACGACCTGCGCGATTCGGGCACGACCGTCCTCTTCGTCTCCCACAGCATCGGGATGGTGAAGAGGTTCTGCACGGAGGCCATCCTGCTCCACAAGGGCCGCCTGGTGACCACCGGCGAACCGGACGAGGTCGTCGACCGCTACCGGGAACTCCTGGAGAGCTCCGAGAAAGCCAAGAAGGCCCAGGGCGACGACCGGGAACGCCAAATTGACTACGCCATAGAGCACGAAGACGAGGAGGACACCCCCTTCAAGAACGGTGGCCCGGCCAACGGCGACTCCGCCAAGGGAGCATCCGCGAACGGCTCCCCTACAAACGGCGCCCGCGGCCGGAAGGCGAAGGGCGTCCAACGGCCCACCGGGGAGGCGACGATCCTGGGCGCCGAGATGCTGGATTGGAACGGAGACCAGATCCGCGCGGTCGCCTCGGGCTCAGGCGTTACCGCGCGGGTCCACCTCCAGTACCTCCGAGACGAGGAAGAGAGCGTCGTGGCTCTCACCCTGCGCAACGGGGCGGGCCTCAAGGTGTTCTCGACCAACACGGAGGACGAAGAGGCCTCCCTCGGCCCGCGGGCGCGGGGGGAGCGGGCATCGGTGGAGTTCGCCTTCGCGATCCCCCTGCGGCCCGGCAGCTACGCCGTGGACGCGGCCGTGATCTCGCGCAGAGAAGGCAACGCTTGCATGAGCCAAGCGGAGGCCCTGGCCGCCCTGGAAGTCCTCCCACCCGAGGACGGCCGTGCGGTGCGGGGGCTCGTGGACCTGCCCACGGAGGTCCGGGTCCTCGAACCCGCGGAAAACCAACCGCCAGCCTGAAACCCGTGGCCCCCCGCGTCACGGTCGTCGTTCCAAACTGGAACACCAGGGAGTTCCTCCGCTCCTGCCTGCAATCCCTCCGCCGCCAGACGTTCCAGGACTTCGAGACCGTCCTCGTTGACAGCGCCTCCACGGACGGCTCCGTCGGCTTTGTCGAGGAGAATTTCCCCGAGGTCAGGGTCATAGCCCTGGACGAAAACCAGGGTTTCTCCGGCGCGGTCAACGCCGGGATAGAGGCATCGAGCGCAGAGCTCGTAGCGCTCCTGAACAACGACACGGAGCAGGACGCCGGGTGGCTCGACGCCCTCGTGCGGGCGGCGGAGCGCCGGCCCGAGGCCGGCCTCTTCGCGAGCAAGCTCGTGGACTTCGGGGACCGGGGCCGGCTCGACGGCGCCGGTGACGCTCTCAGGCGGAGCGGGCTCCCGTACAGGCTCGGGCACGGGGAGATCGACCTCGGGCAATTCGAGGAGGAAGAGTTCGTGTTCGGGGCGTGTGCTGCGGCCGCGCTCTACCGGAGAGGCGTCTTCGACGAGGTAGGCCTCTTCGACGAAGACTTTTTCGCCTACTGCGAGGACGGGGACGTGAGCTTCCGCGCCCAACTAGCGGGCCACCGCTGCCTCTACGTGCCTGGCGCCGTCGTATACCACGTCGGCAGCGTCTCGACCGGCGGCAAGCGGAGCGCCACGGCGACCCGTCTCGGGACCCGCAACGGCATGCTCCTGCTGGTCAAGAACCTGCCCGGGTCGCTCGCGGGGGGCTACCTGCCCTTCATCGTGCTCGGGCAGCTCTCGCGCCTGCTCGTCGTCTCCCTCTCGCCCGGCGGCCCCAAAGCCCACCTCGAAGGACTCGCCGGCGCGTGGCGCCTCCTGCCGAAGATGCTCGAAAAGCGGCGAAAGATACAGAACGAACGTCGCGTCTCGGACGCCTACCTGCGGGAGTTGCTTGGCAGGTCCTCCCGCCGGGCGGCGGAGAGCCGGCGGCGGCGGATCCGGGACGCCGTCAGGTCGCGGCTCCGGTGAAGTTCTCCGTCATCATCGTCAACTATCATTCCTGGCCGCTCACGCTCACGTGCGTCGCGTCGCTTCGGGCGACGAGTCGGGAGGATATGGAGATCATCGTGATGGACAACGACACCGAGAGGGTCCCGGATCTCCCACAGGGCGTCCGTCTCGTTCGCAGCGGCGAGAACCTGGGTTTGACGAAGGCCTGGAACCGGGTGATGCCAGGGACCACGGGCGAGCTCGTCGTACTGCTGAACCCGGACACGGTAGTGGAGGAGGACTTCTTCGACCGGGTGGAGGATTTCTTTAGAGAAGGGGCCCCGGCCGGGGTCGCGGGGCCGCGGATAATGGACGCGAGTGGGGAGTTGCAGCTGTCGGCTAGAAAGGAGATCAGCCCCCTTTCGGGCCTCCTTGGCCGCACCTCCCTCCTCACCCGCCTCTTCCCGAAGAACTCTATCGTAAAAGGCCAGTTCCCGGCGCTCGGGGAACTCTCCCAGCCAACGAAAGTGGACTGGGTCTCGGGGGCGTGCATGGTCGTTAGACGGGAGACGCTGGTAAGGATCTCGCCCCTCGACGAGCGGTTCTTTCTGTACTTCGAGGACGTCGATCTCTGCCGCCGCGCCCGCGAGGCAGGGTGGCCGGTCTTCTACCTGCCAGACGTCGAGGTGCTCCACCAGACCGGCGGAAGCAGCCGCAGCAAGCCCCGCGCCATTTGGCTCCTCCACAAGAGCGCCTTCCTCTATCACCGCAAGCACGGATCCCACGGCCCCTTCGGCCTCTTCAGCGCCGCGGTCGCGCTTGGCCTCGCCGTCCGCGCTCTGTCGAAGCTGCTCGCCTCGGTGGCAGGACGCATTTTGGAGAAGACCTAGAGGAACGCCCCGGCCTGTCTCTACATCTCGCACCTCCGCCGACCGGGCCTCCCGCGAAGGCGTAGAGGCCGTTCGTGAACGGCCCGCCGCCAGCATCACCCGCGTAAGAACTCCCGTATCTCCGAAAGGGTCTCTTCCGGGGCTTCTTCCGGGATGTAATGGCCGGAGTCTAGAGCTCTACCCCGCACATCGTCGGCCCAGCCGCGCCAGATTTCGAGAACGTCGTACCACTCCCCCAGGTTGCCCTTGCTGCCCCAGAGGATGAGCATGGGGGACGTTACGCGCCTTCCGGCCTCGCGGTCTTCCGCGTCGTGGAGGAAGTCTATGGTCGCGGCGGCGCGGTAGTCCTCGCAGATGGCGTGGACGGTCTCGGGGTTGCAGAGGCAGCGCCGGTACTCTTCCATCGCCTCCGGGCGGAAAGCCTCGTTGCCCCCCCTGAAGAGGGTGTTCTCAGGGTCGGCGGCGAGCAGGCGTTCCGGCAGGTCGTAGGGTTGGGCGAGGAAGAACCAGTGCCAGTAGCCTATGCCGAAGGACATGTCCGCCCGGCTGAACGCCTCCCACGTCGGCACGATGTCCAGGACAGCCAGCTTCGTCACGACATCAGGGTGGTCGAGGGCCATCCGGTAGCCGACGCGCCCGCCGCGGTCGTGGCCGCAGAGGGCGAAACTGTCGAAGCCGAAGTGCCGCATCACCGAGATCTGGTCTTCGGCCATAGTCCGCTTGGAGTACGGACCGTGGTCATCGTCCGTCGGGGGCTTTGACGAGTCCCCGTAGCCGCGCAAGTCCGCGACGACCACCGTGAAGTCCTCCGCCAGCCTCGGCGCCACGAGGTGCCACATCACATGCGTCTGCGGGTTGCCGTGCAGGAGCAGGAGCGGCGGGCCGTCGCCGGCCCTGCGAGCCAGGATCTCCGCCCCGCCCACCTCCACCGTCTCCTTCTCGAATCCCTCGAACAAGATCATTCCCCCTTCTCGACGGGTGGACGGAGCTCCAGGAAGACCAGCTCGTCAGCCGCGCCGCGCAGCCCCTCGACAAACTCGAAAACGCGGTACTGCCAGCCGTACTTTCGCCGCAGTGCCCGGTCGGCGGTGCCGCCTTTTTGCTCGCCGGTCAGGCTGGCGGTGGCCCGCACGTCGCGGGCCTTCGGACGGCCCCTGAAGTCGCTCGGGGCGAGCACCACGTCCGGGTTGTTGCGGATGCGCTTGGCCTTGCCCGTGTTGCGGCCCGTGACGACGTACAGGCTGTCTCCCACCCTGGCGAACCAGACGGGCGTAGGGACGGCCTCGCCGCTCTTTCGGAAGGTGCTCAGACGCACGTAGCGGTGGCTGTCCAGCGCGTCGAACGGGTTGGGTGCCACCGGCCTAGCCCGCCCGGTAGACGGGGAGGGCCCCTTCCGGCATCCCGGCGAGCGGCGGGGCGGAGCCGTCCTTACCGGAGAGGATCGGGCTCTCGATGGGCCAACGAATGCCTATCTCCGGATCGTTCCACAGGATCGAGCCATCGTAATCCGGGGCGTAGTAGTCCGTGCACTTGTACGAAAACAGGGCGTCCTCGCCCGTTACGACGAAGCCGTGGGCAAAGTCCGGCGGGACCCAGAACTGGCGCTTGTTCTCCGCGGAGAGCGTTACGCCCGTCCACCGCCCGTAAGTCGGGGAGCCGGTGCGGATGTCCACGGCGACGTCGAAGACCTCGCCGCGCAGAACGGAGACCAGCTTGCCCTGCGGCTGGGGATTCTGGAAATGAAGACCGCGCAGGACGCCGTGGGCCGAGAAGGAGAGGTTGTCCTGAACGAAGCCGTGGGGGATGCCGAGCTCCTCGTAGCGGCGGCCGTTCCAGGTCTCCATAAAGAAGCCCCGGTCGTCGCCGAAGACCCTGGGCTCAAGGATCAGGACGCCCGGAAGGTCCGTCTCGAGCACGTTCACGTTACCGGCCCCCCGTCCTTCAGGAGCTCCAGAAGGTACTGGCCGTAGTCGTTCTTCATCATGGGGGCGGCCAGCGCTTCCAACTGTCCGGCGTCGATGTAGCCCCTGCGGTAGGAGATCTCCTCGGGGCACCCGATCTTGAGCCCCTGGCGCTGCTCGATGGTCTCTATAAAGTTGCCGGCCTGCTGCAACGACTCGTGAGTGCCGGCATCCAGCCACGCCATGCCGCGGCCCATGATCTCCACCCGCAACTCGTCGCGCCCCAGGTAGTCCACGTTGACGTCCGTTATCTCGATCTCCCCCCGCGCCGAAGGCTCCAGGTTCTCGGCCACCTCCACCACCCGGTTGTCGTAGAAGTACAGCCCGGTAACGGCGTAGTGCGACCGCGGCGTCTGGGGCTTCTCCTCTATGGATAGCACCCTCCCCCCGCCGTCGAACTCGACGACGCCGTAGCGTTCGGGGTCCCTCACGTAGTACCCGAAGACCGTCGCGCCGCCCCCGCCGCCCGCGGCCCGCTCGAGCTGGTCCACGAACCCCTCGCCGTAGAAGATGTTGTCCCCGAGCACGAGTGAGACGTCGTCCCGGCCGACGAATTTTTTGCCGACCACGAAGGCGTCCGCGAGGCCTTTCGGTTCCGGCTGGACGGCGTACTCGAAGCCCAGGCCCCACTGCGAGCCGTCGCCGAGAAGGTCCCGGAAGCGGGGCAGGTCGTGGGGGGTGGAGATTATCAGGATCTCGCGGATGCCCGAGAGCATCAGGGTCGTCAGGGGGTAGTAGATCATGGGCTTGTCGTAGACGGGCAAGAGCTGCTTGCTGACCGCGAGCGTCAGCGGATACAGCCGCGTCCCGGACCCTCCGGCCAGCACGATCCCCTTCAAGACCGCCCCCCGCCGCTGCCGAGCCCCAGCCGCTCCTGCCGGTAGCCCCGGGAGAGGACGCTCTCGCACCACTCCCGGTTCTCCAGGTACCAGCGCACCGTCTTCTCCATCCCGCTCTCGAAGGTCTCCTCCGGCGTCCAGCCGAGCTCGCGCTCGATCTTGCCCGCGTCGATGGCGTAACGCCTGTCGTGCCCAGGCCTGTCCTCCACAAAAGTGACGAGCGACACGTGCGGCGCGTACGGTGATTCCGGGACCAACTCGTCCAGCAAGGCGCAGATGGTCTCGACGACCTGCAGGTTCGTCCGCTCGTTGTGGCCGCCGACGTTGTACACCTCGCCTGGCACACCCTTTTCCAACACCCGTTCGATGGCCCGGCAGTGGTCCTTGACGAAGAGCCAGTCGCGGACCTGCTGGCCGTCGCCGTAGACCGGGAGCGGGCCGCCGCGCAGGGCCGTCAGGATCATGAGCGGTATAAGCTTCTCCGGGAAGTGGTAGGGCCCGTAGTTGTTGGAGCAGTTGGTCGTGAGCATCGGCAACCCGTAGGTATGGTGGTACGCCCGCACGAGGTGGTCCGAGGCTGCCTTGGAGGCTGAGTAGGGCGAGTTCGGCCGGTACGGGCTCTCCTCCGTGAAGAATCCGGTGGGCCCGAGCGACCCGTACACCTCGTCCGTCGAGACGTGCAGGAACCGGAAAGCATCGTGCTCTTCGCCCGCCAGCGTTCGCCAGTGGTCGAGCACCGCCTCCAGCAGCCTCTGCGTCTCGACGACATTCGTCCGGACGAAGACGGCCGGCCCGTCGATGGAGCGGTCCACGTGCGTCTCAGCGGCGAAGTTCACCACAGCCGCGGGCCGGTGCTCAGTCAGGAGCCCACCGACCAGCTCCCTGTCCCCGATGTTCCCCCGGACAAAGACGTAGTCCGGGTCTTCGGAGAGGGAGGCGAGGGTTTCGGGGTTGCCCGCGTAGGTCAGGGCGTCCAGGTTCACGACCTCGAAACGTCCTACGGCGTCGAGGACGAAGTTCCCCCCGATAAACCCGGCGCCGCCGGTGACGAGGATGGTGGGTTTCGTCTGTCTCTCTGCGGGCAAGCTGTTCCTCTTTTCAGGTGTGAGGTTTTGGGGCATTAGGCTCTGGGTTTTTTGCTTGTACCTCAAAACCTCGAACCTCAAAGCCTGGAGCCTCCGAACGTAATCTACTAAACGAGGCATCGCGTCGCCACGTATCTTGAAAGCGGCGGCCATGGCGTGATACTTTTCTTGCGCCACGGGCCAGGACTCTATTATGCTTCCCGACGCCGCGCGAAAGACCTGATCCCGGGTCGCGCATCTCTGGGCTCGTGACCCGTGGTCGGCGGGCGCGGGACGATCTCTTTACGAAAGGCGGCTTCTCATATGGACGTTAGGACACGGGTGATGAGGCAGGGCGTTATACGGCGGTTTCGCGCGTGGTTGCCGGAGATACCCGAGGGCGCCGT
Source organism: Rubrobacter sp. (assembly GCA_013815575.1). Taxonomy (GTDB): domain Bacteria; phylum Actinomycetota; class Rubrobacteria; order Rubrobacterales; family Rubrobacteraceae; genus Rubrobacter_D. The sequence goes on along the minus strand of JACDFX010000002.1, from coordinate 1,329 downwards.
GACGACCATAGGCGAGGGGGACACGCCCCTGATCGAAGCTCCCACGCTCTCCGAACGCGTCGGCGCCAGGCTGTTCTTGAAGTTCGAGGGGATGAACCCCACGGCCTCCTTCAAGGACCGCGGGATGACGGTCGCCGTGAGCCGGGCCGTCGCCTCCGGGAGCCGGGCAGCCGTCTGCGCCTCGACCGGAAACACGGCGGCCTCGGCGGCTGCCTACGCCTCTCGGGCCGGCATGAAGTGCTTCGTGGTGGTGCCTGCGGGGAAGATCGCGCTCGGCAAGGCGGTGCAGGTGCTGGCGCACGGGGCGGAGATCGTGCAGATAGAGGGCAACTTCGACGCCGCCCTCAGGATCTCGCAGGAGATCGCCGGCGACCGCGACGACGTAACGCTCGTCAACTCGGTGAACCCCGACCGCATCGAGGGCCAGAAGACGGGCGCCTTCGAAATCTGCGAGGTTCTGGGCCACCCCCCCGACGCCCTGGCCCTGCCGGTCGGCAACGCGGGCAACATAACCTCCTACTGGAAGGGCTTCTCCGAGTGGCGCGAGGCGGGGTATTCGGACTCCGCGCCCCGGATGCTCGGTTTCCAGGCGGAGGGGGCATCGCCGCTGGTGGCGGGCCACGACTTCGAGAATCCGGAGACCGTTGCGAGCGCCATCAGGATCGGGGCCCCGGCGAGCAAGGAGGGGGCGCTCGCCGCCGCCCGCGAGTCCGGTGGCGCCATAGAGAGCGTAACCGACGGGGAGATACTAGCCGCCCAGGACCTGTTGGCCCGGGAAGAGGGCGTCTTCTGCGAGCCGGCGAGCGCCGCCGGGCTCGCCGGCCTTCTCAAGCTGGTCGAGGAGGGGCGTGGGCCCGAGGGCACCGTCGTCAGCGTGCTCACCGGGCACGGGCTCAAGGACCCTGACGTCATCTTGAGCAGGGTCGAGTTGCCTGAGCCGGTGGCGGCGACGTTCGAGGCCGTGGCCGGACGAATGGAGAGGCCCGGCCCGTGATCTCCGTCCGCGTCCCGGCCACCTCGGCGAACCTGGGGCCTGGCTACGACGCGGTGGGGCTGGCGCTCACTTTGGGCACCCGCATAGCCCTGGACCGGGCGTCGCACCCGAAGGTGGAGGTCACGGGGACGGGGGCCGACCTCGTTCCACTCGGCCCCGAGCACCCGGCCTACCGGGCGGCCCGGTTCGTGGCCGAGGTAGTCGGCGAGGGGGAGGTCTCGTTCCACCTGGTCCAGGAGAACGACATACCGCCCATTCGCGGGCTCGGCGGTAGCGCCGCGGCGCTCGTGGGCGGGGCGGTGGCGGCCAACGAGCTCTTCGGCGGCCAGATCGCG